>JAAYJJ010000081.1 GCA_012522985.1 Aliarcobacter butzleri | reverse complement strand
TTGATAGGATTTGGTAGTACTGTTGTTACTGTTTTGCCTAGTATTGGTATGTATGTAGGGTTTTTTACTAAGCTTATGATAGGTTTTGGTATAGCTTTTGAGCTACCTGTTATTACCTTTTTCTTAGCAAAAATAGGTTTGGTTGATGATAGTATGTTAAAGAAGTTTTTTAGATATGCAATCGTGCTTATTTTCTTACTTTCAGCAGTCTTAACACCACCAGATGTGATTTCTCAGCTACTTATGGCTATACCTCTAACAGCACTTTATGGAATCTCTATCTATATAGCTAAGATTTTTAACCCAGCTAGTAAAGATGACGAAGAGTAATCTAGATAGCACCAAAACATCAAGCTATGATTTCTTCTTACCAGAAGATCTTATAGCTAAGTATCCAGCTACTCCCGCTGATAGTGCTAGGCTTTTGATCTATGATAGAAAAAGTGATACTATAAAACATGATATTTTTAAAAACATTTTAGACTATATAGATGATTGTGCGGTTGTCTTAAACAATACAAAAGTTATCAAAGCTAGGATTTTTGGGCATAAAAGCACGGGAGCTAAAATAGAACTACTTATCAATAAACCCTTAGTAAATAACCACTTTTTAGTATATATAAGAGGTAAAGTTAAACCTAATGATATCTTACATTTTGATGGATTTAGTGCCAAAGTTATAGCACTAAACCTTGATGGAAGTAGGGTAGTTGAGTTTTATGATCAAAAAAGTATTGATTTTGATAGGCTTATAAGATACCTAGATGATATAGGTCATGTTCCACTTCCACCATATATAAATAGAGCAGATATCAAACAAGATGAACAAGATTATCAAACACTTTTTGCCAAATATTCTGGTTCTGTAGCAGCACCTACAGCTAGTTTGCACTTTACTGATGAGCTTTTAGCTAGATTTAGGAGTAGGTTTGATATGGGATTTGTTACTTTGCATGTGGGGGCTGGGACTTTTAAGCCCGTAGATGTAGAGTCTATTGATAAGCATATTATGCACTCAGAACAGTATTTGATAGATGATAGTACAAAAGAGTTAATAGAATCAAAACAAAAGTTACTAGCAGTTGGTACAACTGTTACAAGAACTATAGAGTTTTATCATAGATGCAAAGCCCAAAGTGGGGAGTGTAATCTCTTCTTAAACCCAAACAATCCACCTCAAAGAGTGGACTATCTTTTGACAAATTTTCACTTACCCAAATCAACTTTGATTATGCTTGTAGCATCTTTTGTAGGTGTAGAAAAAACTTTGGAGCTTTATAATGAAGCAATAAAAAATAAATATAGATTTTATAGCTATGGTGATGCTATGCTAGTTTTGTAGGAGAAGATATGAGTAAATATATGTTATTTGATACAGAGACCACAGGAGCAATGCCTGAAGATAGGATTATTCAAGTAGGGGGGATACTACTAAATAGTGGTGAAAAACCACTTGTTTTTGATGAGCTATGTAGTAGTGAGATTGATATCAAGATTGAAGCTATGGAAGTACACAATATCACCCCAAGTATGATAGAAAATAAAGCACCTTTTATAAAAAGTGAGTTTTATAGAGTACTACAAGAGATAAATAACTCTCAAAACTATCTAATAGCACATAATATAAGCTTTGATCTTGGTATGCTAGAAAAAGAGGGTTTTAAGGTACAAATGCAACTAATAGATACCCTAAGATGTGCTAGACATCTACTTGATGATATGCCTTATCATAGGCTTCAATATCTTAGATATGCACTAGATCTATATAAGATAGAAGAAGATGAAGCAGCTAAGCTAGGTATTACTATCAAAGCCCATGATGCTATAGGAGATGTTTTGGTTATGAAACTACTTCTTTCAAAACTAACACAAATAGCAAAAGAAAAGTACTCTTTAAACGGTATGGATGCTGTAAATAAACTTGTAGAGCTTACAAATACTCCTGTTTTTGTCAAAATACTAAAGTTTGGTAAGCATAAAGACAAAAGTTTAGAAGAGATAGCTCTTAGTGATAGAGGATATCTAAACTGGCTTTTATCTACAGAGCTTGATGAAGATCTAGAGTACTCTATCAAAAGAGTTTTGGGTTAGTATATTAAGGTACTTTGGAATTTTTATTATTTATTCTTTTTTAAAGCTTAAATTTAGATATAAATTGCTTAAATAAAATTGACATAGAAGCTATATTATGATATTATAACGATATTGAGACTTTAATAAAAATTATATGAAAAATTAGTTACTTTTTATTAAAGCATAGGTTATACGAACCTTTAGAATTGGATTTTATATATGAAAAAACTGTTATTTATTATGATTTTTATCTCTTCGGTGGCTTTTGCTCAAAATTTAAATGAGTTGTATAATGCAGCAAAATCTGGAGATGTTGAGGCTCAGTTTGAGTATGGACTTGTTTATCTAAAAGGTGATGGTGTCAAAAAAGATTATACTATCTCTATAGATTGGCTTCAAAGGGCAGCTTTGAAAAACCATATAAAAGCACAATATTATTTGGGAAGATTATACGAAACTGCTATTGGAGCAGGGAAAAACTCCAATAAGGCTACAATCTGGTATCAAAAAGCTTGTGATGGTGGGCTTGATGTCGCTTGTAAAAGGCTAGAAGAGGAGACAAACTAAGCTTAACCTATTATATGCTAGAATACACTAAAACTATAAGGATTTTATATGAGATGTGTAGAGCAACAATTAGTTAAGTTAAATTCAGATATTGGTAAACTTATACTAAGAGTTTCTTTGGCTTCTTTGATGCTTTTTCATGGATATGCCAAAATAACAGGTGGAATAGAGGGTATTAAGGCTATGATTACTTCTGCTGGGCTTCCAAGCTTTTTGGCTTATGGAGTTTATCTAGGGGAGTTTGTTTTTCCTTTATTTATAATAGCTGGTTTGTTTACTAGGACTGCTTCTTTGATTTTTGCATTTACTATGGGTTTTGCTATATTTTTAGCTCATGGAAATGATCTATTTACTCTATCTAAACATGGTGGTTTGGCTATAGAGTTGCCTTTACTTTATATGATGGGTGCTATATCTTTGATTTTTATGGGTGCAGGTAAATATAGCTTTGATAAAAAATAACATTTAGTAGGTAATACTTATTTACCTACTAAAACAATATTTTCTTTTCCTATAAACTTCTTGCTACTAGTTTCATAAACAATCTCTTTTGCTATTTTATCAGTTTGTGTTGCAATAGTTTGTGTTTGTGTTGCAATAGCTGTATTGTGTCTTGCTTGTTCTTCTAGGCTATGAACCGCATCATTTATTTGAGTTATACCAATTTCTTGCTCTTTAGATGCTTTTGTTATCTCACCTATAGATTGAGAAGTTTTTTCTATATTTGATAAAAGTTCTTGATATCCGCTTATCATCTCACCAGAGATATTTTTACCTTGATTTGCTTTTAAAATTGCATTTTCAACTATATGAGCTATCTCTTTTGCAGCCTCAGCACTTCTTTCTGCTAGGTTTCGTACCTCTGCAGCAACTACAGCAAAGCCTTTTCCAGCTTCACCAGCTGTTGCAGCTTCAACGGCAGCATTTAGTGAGAGGATATTTGTTTGAAAAGCTATTTGATCTATTATTTCTATTGATTCACTAATAAGCCCCACTTGTTTAGCTATATCATCCATAGCAGTTGCAGTGTTTCTAGCCATACCTTGCCCTTGGATTGCGAGGCTACTTACTTTGTTTGAGTAAGAAGACATTTGTACAACATTTTGTGAATTGCTTACAACAGTTGATGTAATCTCTTTTAAAACTGATGCTGTTTGTTCTATGTTGTTTGCAGCACTATTTGCACTTGTATTTAATCTATCTACATTTTCTAAAAGCCTACTAGAAGACTCTTCTAAGGCACTACCAATATCTAGTGATTGTCTTAAAAGTAGTGATATCTCATCACCAAGTTCGTTTATAATAATAGATACCTTAGCATCTGGATCTTTTATTCTTAGAGTGAAGTCTTGTTGTTTATAAGCTTCTAAAACATCTACTAAATGGTTTAAATCTCTAGCTATTGTTGCTTCTAGGTTGTTTTGAAGTTTTTCAAGTTGCTCTTTTAGAATTTGTAAGTTTGGTGTATCAGGATCTTTAGTAATCTTTGCTTGCATATTGCCATTTAAAAGCTCTTTTACAAAAAACTCTACATTTTTCAAAAATTCATCATCTTTAACTATGGTTTTTTCTGTTTTTAGGATATTATCATTTATAACTTTTGCTATTTGTCCAAACTCATCATGACTTTGAATATCAATTAAACCAGATGATTTACTATTGTTATTTAAAAAGTCAAAAAAGCTTAATACTCCATTTTGAACCTTAGTTGTAGAGCTTGTAATAGTTTTTGATATAACAAATGCAATCAAAAAGCTTATACCCAAAGCTACTATAAGAATAGATAACATAATAAAAGAAAAAGTATTAGCTATATCTCTAGCTATAGGGATGGCTTCGTGGTTTTTGTTCTCTTGATAATCTATAAATTCATTGATATACATAAGCCACTTACTAAAAAGATCTCCAGCACTACCAACAAGCATCTCTTGAGCTTCATAGTTGTTGCCATTTTCTTTTAAAGATATTATTTTCTTTACTACTGGTAAAGTTTGAGACTCAATTGATCTTATTTTATCTAATAGCTCTATTTCAGTTGATGAGATATTGGTTTTTTGATTTTCCATCTCTTCTAAAGGTTTTCTTGATTTATCATAAAAC
>JAAYJJ010000080.1 GCA_012522985.1 Aliarcobacter butzleri | reverse complement strand
TTTTTACATAGAATAGGATAGACAATAATCAGTGTGTCTAGCTAGTTATATTTAGGGTATTTTTTATAGAAATATATAAGTGTAACTTATTAAACAACAACGCAGTTCGCATAGTGTTGCTTTTATTTTATGCGGGTTTTGTGAAATAAATTTTATAGGAGCGAGAATGCTAGAGATTAGATGGCACAGCCGTGCTGGTCAAGGTGCAGTAACAGGAGCAAAAGGGCTTGGATCAGTTATTGCTAAGACTGGAAAACAAGTTCAGGCTTTTGCTTTTTATGGTTCTGCAAAAAGAGGCGCATCAATGACTGCTTATAATAGAATTGATGAAAAACCGATTTTAAATCATGAAAAGTTTATGAGACCAGATTATGTATTGATTATAGATCCAGGTCTTGCTTTTACGGACAATATCACAGCTAATGAAAAAGATAATACAAAGTATATCATAACATCTCATTTACAAAAAGATGAACTTATCTCTATGATACCAGTTCTAAAAGGTAGAGAAGATAGAGTTTATGTTGTGGATTGTATAACAATAGCAACAGAGACCATAGGAAGACCTATTCCAAATACTCCTATGCTTGGTGCTTTGATGAAAGTTGATGGTATGTTTGATATAGAGTATTTTAAAGAGGCTATGAAAAAAGAGCTTAAAAAACTACCTCAAAAAATTGTAGATGCAAATATGATTGCAATACAAAGAGCATATGATGAAGTTAAATAGGGGTTGTGATATGAGTACAAAAAGTATTAAAGATATGGGATGGGACGAGTTAATTATAGGTGCGTCTGTTTATTCATTTAATGGAGAGATAGATTATAATCCAGCTGATGTTTTACCAGAAAATAGAGATTATGCTGAAACAAACTCAAAAACTGCTTATGTTGGTGATTGGAGAGTTTATAAACCTGTTTGGAATAGTGATCTATGTATAGATTGTCAAAATTGTTGGATATTTTGTCCAGATACATCTATAATTTCTAGAGACAAAAAGATGGTAGGTGTTGATTATGATCACTGTAAAGGGTGTGGAATATGTGTTGAAGTATGTCCTACAAATCCAAAATCTCTATTGATGTTCGCAGAGCAAATAAAAAATGAAGATGCCCTAACACAGTGGCCAGAAAAAACTAAAGGTAAGTAATTATGAATAAGAAAATTATGGAATTAGATAGTATAGAGGTTTGGGATGGCAATATGGCTGCTGCTCAAGCACTTAGACAAGCTGATGTAGATGTAGTTGCAGCTTATCCTATTACTCCTTCTACTCCTACAGTTGAAAACTATGCAGGATTTCATGCAAATGGTTATGTAGATGGTGAGTTTGTTATGGTTGAGAGTGAACATGCAGCTATGAGTGCATGTGTTGGTGCCGCAGCTGCTGGTGGAAGGGTAGCAACAGCTACATCAAGCCAAGGCTTTGCTTTGATGATAGAGGTTTTATATCAAGCAAGTGGTATGAGAACACCTATAACACTTATGCAAGTAAATAGAGCTTTAGCAGCTCCACTAAATGTAAATGGTGACCACTCAGATATGTATCTTGGACGTGATAGTGGATGGATCAATACATGTGCATTTTCACCACAAGAGGTATATGACTTAACATTATGTTCATTTAAAATAGGTGAACATTTAGATGTAAGATTGCCTGTTATTGTAAATCAAGATGGGTTTATGTGTTCACATACAGCTCAAAATGTAATGACACTAGATGATAAAACAGCAAATGATTTTGTAGGTGAGTATAAGGTAGTAAACTCTATGCTTGATTTTTCAAAACCTGTTACTTTTGGTGTTCAAACAGAAGAGAATTGGCATTTTGAACATAAAGCTAAGCAACACGATGCACTGATGAACTCCGCAAAAGTTATAGATGAAATATTTGCAGAGTTTGAAAAACTAACTGGTAGAAAATATAATAGAGTAGAATCTTACAAAATGGATGATGCTGAGGTTGCTATCGTAGCTCTTGGTACTACATATGAATCAGCTCAATTAGCAGCAGACGAGATGAGAAAAGAGGGAATTAAAGCAGGAGTTGTTGCTCCTAGAGTAATAAGACCTTTTCCTTTAGAAGAGATTGCATCTGCACTACAAAATGTAAAAGCTATAGCATGTATGGATAGAAGTGCTCCAGGTGGAACAGTTGGTATGCTATACAATGAGATTTGTGGAGCATTGTTTAATACTTCAGCAAGACCAGTAGTAAGTAATATTATCTATGGTTTAGGTGGAAGAGATATGACTATTAATGAGTTGTGTAATATCTATAAAGAACTAGATAAAGATGCAAAAAGTGGTAAAAGAAATGGGGCTCTACAAAGATTTGTAGGTGTTAGAGGACCAGCACTTAACTACTATAATATATAAGGACTAGATATGAGTAATCAAAAAGAGATTAAAAATTTAAAATCATTTTCAACAGCAGCTGAAAGATTTGAAGGTGCCCATGTTTTGTGTCCAGGGTGTGCTCACTCTATTATAGTAAGAGAGATATTAAATGCAACAAATGACAACCTTGTAGTATCTGCTGCAACTGGATGTCTAGAAGTTTGTACGGCAATCTATCCTCATACTTCATGGGATTGCTCTTGGATACATATAGGATTTGAAAATGCTTCAACAGCAGTAGCTGGAGCAGAATCTATGTATAAAGCTCTTAAAAGTAAAGGAAGATTACCAAAAGGTACAGTAGAGCCAAAATTTGTTGCTTTTGGTGGAGATGGAGCAACATATGATATAGGTTTTCAGTGGCTAAGTGGATGTTTTGAAAGAGGGCATGATATGATGTATGTATGTCTTGATAATGAAGTCTATGCAAACACTGGTGGACAAAGAAGCTCATCTACTCCAATAGGAGCTAGTGCTACTACATCTCCAGCGGGAAGTACAAGCTATGGTGAGAAGAAAAACAAAAAAGATATGTTAGCTATTATGGCTGCTCATGGAGCACCTTATGTAGCTCAAGTTGCACCAAATAAATGGAAAGATATGGTTAAAAAAATCCAAAGAGGACTTGATACAAAAGGGCCTGTTTATATCAATGCTATGAGTGCCTGTACAACTGAGTGGAAATTTGCTCCACATCAAACTATAGATGCAAGTGAATTAGCGGTTGATTCTTTGGTTTTCCCACTTTATGAGATCATAGATGGAAAAGAGTTAAATATAACATATAGACCAAAAAATATAGTTCCAGTAAGAGATTATTTGGCGTTTCAACCAAGATTTAAACATCTATTTACTCCACAATATGAATATCTAATCGATGAGTGGCAAAAAAGAGTAGATGCTAATTGGGAATATTTACAAAGAAGAGAAGAGGCTAGAGTATAATTATTGTGCATTGCAAGGAGGTAAAATGCCATTATTAGATAGTTTTATGGTAGATCATACGAAAATGAAAGCACCTAGTGTAAGGGTTGCAAAAACTATGACTACTCCAAAGGGTGATATAATAACCGTATATGATCTTAGATTTTGTAGGCCAAATCATGAAAAGATGAACTCTCGTGGTATTCATACCCTAGAGCATCTTTTTGCTGGATTTATGAGAGAACATCTCAATAGCAAAGATGTAGAGATAATAGATATCTCACCTATGGGATGTAGAACGGGATTTTATATGAGTTTGATAGGAACTCCTAAAAATGAACAAGTAGTTGAAGCTTGGCGAAACTCTATGGTTGATATTCTTGCTGTTGAAAATGAGAATAAAATACCAGAGCTTAACGTCTATCAATGCGGAACATATGCTATGCATTCATTAAAAAAGGCTAAAAAAATAGCAAAATCTATCTTGAAAAAAGATATATCAATAGCAAATAACAAAGAGTTAGAACTAGACGATTCTTTACTAAAATAAAACTAAC
>JAAYJJ010000079.1 GCA_012522985.1 Aliarcobacter butzleri | reverse complement strand
TTGTCTTTCTTCTTCGGCTTTTAGAAATCTATCAACTTTCCTACTTATTTGTTTGCCTAAAGAACCGCTAGAGTCTATTTGTGTATCAAAAATATTATATTTTTGTAAAAACTCTTTTTCTATACCATCTTTTGGGGTTAAAAACTTTAACTTAGCATTTATTGACTCTTTGTCTATAATCTTTGATTCATCGATTAAAAAGATATCTTCAGTGTTGTTTTGAATAGCCTCTTTTAGAAGTTCTAAAGAATCTATCTCTTCAACGTTGCCATATCCTTCAAGCTTTAGTACAATATTTGAATGGTCAAGAATCTTACTTATTTCTTGTTTAAATGATTTTTCGCCATAAATATATATATTCAAATAGTGCCTCATTTTTAAAATTATCCTTATTTTATATTAAATTTTGTTAAAATATAGTAAAATGTATCAGAAATTCATAAAACTGGATAAAAATATTGAAAAAACTAATATTAATTGTATTTATGTCGATATCTATTTATGCACAAACTATCAAAGATATAGCTAATGTTGTTGGTATTAGAGAAAATCAATTGATAGGCTATGGTTTGGTAGTAGGACTTGCTGGAACTGGTGATAAGAGTCAGTTTACTATGCAATCTTTGCAAAACTTACTTAGAAACTCTTATATTAAAATCCCAACTTCATCTATAAAGTCCAAAAACATAGCAGCAGTTATGGTAACAGCACAACTACCTCCTTTTGCAAGGCAAGGAGATAAGATAAGAGTAGATATATCAGCCATAGGTGATGCAAAGTCTATAGATAAGGGTGTACTACTTCTAACAGAGCTAAAAGCGGTAAATGGTGAGGTTTATGCACTAGCTCAAGGCAATATTATAGCAAATGGGGGCAATCTAACTACAGGTTTTATATATGATGGGGCTATTATAGAAAATGAGCTTGATTTTGATCTTTTTAATGAAGATAGCCTAACTCTAAGCCTAATCAAAAACTCTGCAAAGTATGCTGATTTGGTACAGCAGATTATAAATAATCACTTTAGACAAAACTTAGCATTTGCTATAGATACAAGAACTATTGAGATAAGAAAACCAGATAATATATCTATGGTTAGTTTTATAGCTCAAATAGAAAACTTACCTATAGAATCTGAAATAAAAAGAAAAGTAATAATAGATAAATATTTAGGAATAATAATAGCTGGAGATGATATAGTAGTAAATCCAGTAACTATCACAAAAAATAACTTTACATTGAGAATAAAACAGAGTTCTTTAAGTGAACAAGCTTGGAATGATAATAAAATAAATCAAGGACTTGATATAGGAGATGATGTCAAAATAGGCAATAGAGCAGTTGAGGTAAACTTGGATAATGCTTTATTAAACAGTAAAGCAAAACCAACAATAGCAGATGTAATGAGGGCTTTAAAGGTAATGAAACTTCCTTTAAGTGAGATAATAGACACTATTGAACTTATCAATGAGATGGGTGCATTAAATGGTGAACTTGAAATAAGGGGCTAGGGTATGGCTGAGTTTTTGAGTCAAGATGAGATAGATGCTCTTTTGGATATAGCCGAACAAGGTGAAGAGTTACCAGAGGCTGAAAAAGTACTTTTACCAAAAGAAAAAAACTACTCTATATATGACTTTAAAAAACCAAATCGTATATCCAATGATCAATTTAAGGCTTTTAATAATCTACATGATAAGATGTTAAGAGATCTTGTAACAGATGTTTCAGCAATGCTTAGAAAAATAGTAGAAATCAAGCTATATAGCATAGAGCAGATGACTTATGGAGAGTTTATACTCTCTATTCCACAACTAACATCACTAAATACTCTTTCTATTAAACCGCTAGAAGGTAGAATGGTCATAGAGTGTAACCCAGGGATTTCACATAGGATTATAGCTGAGCTTTTAGGTAGTGGTGCGGTTGCTGCAACTGATAACCTTGATAGAGAACTAACAGAGATAGAAATAGAGGTTTTAGATCATTTTTATAAGCTTTTGATAAAGCATTTATATAAATCTTGGAATGAAATCACAACAATGAACTTTAAAGTAGAATCAAGAGATACCAATGCCAATGCAATACAAATAATAAGTGACCATGAGATAGTTTTGCTTGTAGTTTTGGAGCTTACTATAGATGAAGAGAGTGGGTTTTTGTCGATTTGTTATCCTATTAACTATATAGAGCCAGTTTTAGGCAAATTAGTAGATAAAATGTTTACAGAAAGTAGAAATAGAAAATCTAGTAGAAAAAAAGATATTACTACTTTGATCTCTGGGGCTGAGATGAAAGTTGAGGCTATCATGGCTGAGACTAAGCTAAGTGTTGCGGAGATTTTGAGTTTGAGTGAGGGAGATATAATAACATTTAATAAAAATGCTTCAAGTGCTTCAACAAAGATATATATTAATAATAAAGAGAAGTTTTTTGGTGTTTGTGGAGTTTCAAATAATAGAAAAGCAGTACAACTACAATCAAATATAGATAGAGAAAAACAAGAGACATTAAAAACACTTAGAGAGATAAGAGAAGAAAGAGAGAGTGCTGCAAAGAAAAATGTAGAAAATCTACAAAGATTGTTAAGAGAACAAGGGTAAGAGTAGGAGTAATAATGTTTAATGGTAAAAATATTTTTATAACTGGTGGAACAGGTAGTTTTGGTAAAAAGTTTACAAAAGTTTTATTGGAAAAATATAAACCAAATAAACTTATTATCTATAGTAGAGATGAGCTTAAACAGTATGAGATGGCAAAAGAGTACAATGATAAGTGTATGAGATACTTTATAGGTGATGTAAGAGATAAAGATAGGCTAAAAAGAGCTATGAGAGATGTTGATTTAGTAGTTCATGCAGCAGCACTAAAGCATGTGCCAATAGCAGAGTATAATCCTATGGAGTGTATCAAAACAAATATTATGGGTGCACAAAATGTTATAGATGCGGCTATTGAAAATAAAGTCACAAAAGTAATAGCACTATCAACTGATAAAGCAGCAAACCCTATCAATCTATATGGAGCTACAAAACTAGCATCGGATAAACTTTTTGTTGCTGCAAATAATCTTGTAGGTAAAGAAAATATAAAGTTTAGTGTTGTTAGATATGGCAATGTAATAGGAAGTAGAGGCTCAGTAATACCATATTTTAAACAGCTTATTGCCAAAGGGGCAAAAGAGTTACCAATAACTGATGAGAAGATGACACGATTTTTTATAACACTTGATGATGGTGTGGAGTTTGTACTAAAAAACTTTGAAAGGATGAGGGGTGGAGAGATATTTGTACCCAAAATCCCATCAATGAAAATAGTAGATATGGCAAGAGCTATAAGTGAGCTACCTCATACTATAGTAGGTATTCGCCCAGGGGAAAAGCTCCATGAGATAATGTGTCCTGCTGATGATAGCCATTTAACACTAGAGTTTGATGATCACTATGTAATCAAACCTACTATTATAACAAGTGGTTCAAGAGACTATAGTATAAATCTTTTGGGAGAAAGGGGTAAGGCTGTTGAGCAAGGGTTTGAGTATAACTCTGGCAATAATAACTGGTGGCTAAGTAGTGATGAGCTACAAAAGTGTATAAAAGATATTTAAATGAATTTTATACCTTATGGCAAACAATCTATAGATGAAGATGATATAGAAGCTGTTATAGAGGTTTTAAAATCTCCTTTTTTAACAACAGGCCCTAAAATAGCAGAGTTTGAAGATAAGATTTGTGAGTTTACAGGTGCTGCATATGCAGTTGCCGTGTCAAATGGAACGGCTGCTTTGCACTTAGCTTCTTTAGTCTTACTAGGAAAAGATGATAAAGTATTGACCACTCCAAACTCTTTTTTGGCTACATCAAATTCGGTTCTTTATGTAGGGGCAAAGCCTATTTTTGTGGATATTTGCGAAGATGGTAATATTGACTTAGAACAATGCGAAGAGAGACTTAAAAAAGATAGCTCTATAAAGGCTATTTATGTAGTGCATTTTAGTGGAAATATAGTAAATCAAGAAAAATTACAATACCTAAAAAATAGATATGGAGTGAAGATATTAGAAGATTGTGCTCACTCTTTGGGGGCAAAATGGGGTGGTATAAGTGCTGGATCTTGTGCAAATAGTGATATAAGTACTCTTTCTTTTCATCCTGTAAAACACCTAACTACTGGTGAGGGTGGAGCGGTTACTACAAATAATGAGAGCTTATATAAAAAGCTTTTACAATTGCGAACTCATGGAATGCAAAGAATGCCTGAACTTGCTCCTTGGTACTATGAAATGCACTCTTTGGGATTTAATTATAGGCTTACAGATATACAATGTGCTTTGGGGATAAATCAGTTTAAAAAGCTTGATAGTTTTATAAAAAGGCGGCTAGATCTAGTACAAAGATATGATAAAGCCTTTGAGGGTAGTATAATAAAGCCTTTATATGCTTTTGATGGAAAATCATCTTATCATCTATATGTAGTAAGAGTAGATTTTAGTAAGCAAAATGTCTCAAAGATAGAGCTATTTGATAAAATGAAAGAAAAAAACATAGGTTTGCAACTACACTATATCCCTATAAATAAACAGCCATTTTATAAAAATCTAGGATATGGTGATGAAGATACACCTATAATGGATAGATACTATAAAGAGTGCTTTTCATTGCCATTGTATCCAAGCTTGAGTGATGAAGAACAAAACTATGTAATAAAAAGCTTGTTTGAGGTGCTAAATGTCTAAAATAGTAGCAATAATCCCAGCTCGTGGAGGAAGTAAAAGAATTCCACGAAAAAATATCAAAGATTTTCATGGAAAGCCACTAATAGCTTATAGTATAGAAACGGCTCTAAAATCAAAGCTTTTTGATGAGGTAATAGTATCAACTGATGATAAGCAAATAGCAAATGTGGCTACTAGTCATGGTGCAAGTGTGCCATTTGTAAGACCAGATGAACTAAGTGATGATTTTGTAGGAACTGGTGCGGTTGTAAATCATGCAATAGAGTTTTTAAAGGCTGAGGGTAAGAAGATAGAGTATGTATGTACTATTTATGCAACGGCTCCATTTGTGAGCCAAAAGTATTTGCTAGAAGGCTTTACAAAACTACAAAACTCAAATGCAAAGTATGCTTTTTCATGTACTTCTATGCCTTATCCAATACAGCGAACATTTAAAGTTACTAGTAATGGAAGATGTGAGATGTTTTGGCCGGAAAACTTTCCAAAAAGAAGCCAAGATTTAGAAGAGGCATACCAAGATGCGGGGCAGTTTTATTGGAATAAGCTAGAGCAAAGTACAGATGATATTATATTTGGAAAAGATAGTATTCCTATCATACTTCCTAGATATTTGGTACAAGATATAGATACACTAGAAGATTGGGCAAGAGCTGAGCTTATGTATGAGGTTATACAAAAAAATGAATATTCTCTTTAGGGTTGATTCTTCTGCAACCATAGGTACAGGGCATATTATGAGGTGTTTGGCCCTAGCAAAAGAGTTTGAAAAAAATAGTGTTATATTTGCTACCCAAGATCTACAAGGTAATATTAACTACAAAATCAAAGAAGCAGGATATGAGATAAAGCTTTTAAAAAATAATAGCCTTGGTGAACTTCACAAACTAATCAAACAGTTATCAATAAACCTAATAATCATAGATAGTTATAATATTTCTTATAAATTTGAACAAAGACTTAAAAAAAGAAATCCACAAAGAGTACTTATGGTCTTGGATGATTTGTATAAACAACATCATTGTGATATATTGCTCAATCACAATATTTATGCTAAAAAAAGCAGATACAAAGGTTTGGTACCTAAAAACTGTGATATAAAGTGTGGGGCTAAATATACACTTCTAAGAGAAGAGTTTAAAAAGGCAAAAAACCTAGTCGTAGATAGATCTCAAACTTCTATTTTTGTAGCTATGGGTGGCAATGACCATAGTAATCTAACACAAAAAATCCTACAATCTATACAAGAACTAAAGAAAAACATACTCATCAATGTGGTTACCACAAAAGCAAATCAACACTTAGTAAGCCTAAAAGAATATTGTGAGGATAAAGAAAATATTAAGCTACATATTGACTCAAAAGAGATTGCATTTTTGATAAAACAAAGTAGTTTAGCTATAATAACTCCTAGTGTAATAGCAAATGAAGTCTATTATTTGGATGTTGATATGATAGCTATACAAACTGCAAAAAATCAAAAGTTGATGTATAGGTTTTTAAAGCAAAATGGCTATTTTGCTATGAAAAAGTTTGATAAAAAAATATTACAAGAAGGTATAGAAAAATTCTTAGGAGTTGCAAATGGAAATTATAAAGTTTGAAGATCTAGAAAATAGGTTAATAAAGTATCAAGATAAGTATGTTTTAGTTGATAGAGATGTTGCTCAACTGTATGGAGTTGAAACTAGAGATATAAATAAAGCTGTTGCAAATAATCCTGATAAATTTCCAAAAGGTTATATAATTGAGCTAAGTAAAGAAGAGAAAATGGAGGTGGTGGAAAATTTCCACCACCTCTCTACAATCAAGTATTCACCGCATTTGCCAAAAGTTTTTACAGAAAAAGGGCTTTATATGTTGGCTACTATTATAAAAAGTAAAGTAGCAACACAAACAACTATAAAAATTATAGAAACTTTTTCAAAAATAAAAGAGCTTTCAAGAAATATAAACTCTATTATGAAGACAGAAGATGAAAATATACAAAGAGATTTAGCAGAAAAATCAAACAAAATTTTGGAAGAGATTATCGAAATAGAAGATGAGATTTTAGCAAATACTGAAGATGGTGAGCTAGTAGAGACCACTACAAAATTTGAGTTTAATCTAGGTTTTGCAAAAGTTAGTAGAAGCATAAAGAAGATAAAAAAGTAGGGAAGTAAAATGAAAATAGGGAACTTTGATCTAAATAGTGATGGTGTATATATAATAGCTGAGCTTAGTGCAAATCACAATGGGAGTATAGAAACTGCGAAAGAGACTATAAAAGCCGCAAAGAAAATCGGCGCGAACGCTATAAAACTTCAAACTTACACTGCTGATACGATAACATTAAATAGCAAGAATCCTGATTTTATGATAGAGGGTGGCACTCTTTGGGATGGTAAAAATCTTTATGAGCTTTATGAATGGGCATATACACCGTGGGAGTGGCATGAAGAGTTGTTTGATTATGCAAGAAGTTTGGGTATTGATATTTTTTCAACTCCTTTTGATAAGAGTGCAGTTGATTTTCTAGAGCAATTTAACCCAAGTGCTTATAAAATATCATCGTTTGAAATCACTGATTATGAACTAGTACGATATACAGCAAGTAAACAAAAACCAATTATTATAAGTACAGGAGTAGCCACAATAGATGAGATATTAGATGTGGTAAATATCTGTAAAGAAGAAGGAAATAACAATATTATACTACTTAAATGTACTAGTGAATATCCTGCAAAGTTTGAAGAAGCAAATCTTAAAACTATAGCAAATATGCGTGATACCTTTGGGGTGGAAGTGGGATTTTCTGATCATACTTTAGGGCATATTGCTCCTGTAGTAGCAGTTACATTAGGAGCTAAAGTAATAGAGAAGCATTTTATATTAGACAAAAATATTGGTGGACCTGATAGTGGATTTAGCCTTGATAAAACTGAATTTAGTGATATGATAAAAGCTATTAGAGATACACAAAAGCTACTTGGAAAGGTGGAATATAGCCTAAATGAAAAAAGAGCAAAACAAAGGCGATTTGCTAGAAGTTTGTATGTAAGCTGTGATATAAAAGCTGGAGAAGAGTTTAGTGAAGAAAATATCAAAAGTGTAAGACCATTTTATGGACTTCATCCAAAGTATTTAAAAGATATTTTAGGTAAAAAGGCTAAGAGGGATTATAAATTTGGGGATAGATTGGAAATATAATGAATAACTTAACTTTAACAGAAAATCAAACAATAGCTATTCCAATCTTAAGGTCGCAAATTGCGACCTTAAGATTAGATAAAGCTTGTGGTACTCATAGAAAGTATCTTTCTTTTGTCTGTATAAGTAGTTTTGATATGATAGGAAGAGTAAATTAATATGAAAATAGTTTTTAAAAACTTTATCCTTTTAAGTGATGATGAGAGTAGGGATATTTTAGAGTTACGAAATCAAAAGCAGATTAGAGAAAATATGAGAAATAGTGATGAGATATTATTAAATGAACATAAAAACTTTGTAGAAACCCTAAAAAATAGCAAAAACAGAGAATATTTTGCTATTATTATAGAAAATAGTATAGTTGGTTCTGTAAATTATCTAAAAAACCAAAATATCTCTTGGGGATTGTATTTTGCTGACGATGTAAGTCCTATAGTAAAATCTATAGTATGCTATAGGTTTTTGGATTATATATTTAGTAAGTTTGATGAAGAGATAGAGTCTTTTGTAAAGGTAACAAATACAAATGCATATGAGTTTAATAAAAATTTTGGATTTAGAGTTTTTGATGAGAATAAAGAGTATCTATTTTTGCGATTGTCAAAGAGTGTTTGGCAAGAACAAAAGGAAAAAAGAGTATTAAAATCAATAAAAAAGTTCATAGAAAAAACCGAGTTTATATTTGAGGATAAAAGATGAGAGATAAAATAGAAAATATTATATTAAAAACACTACAAGAGCTAAATGAAGAGCTAGAAAATGACTCTTTAGTAGCTCCAACTATGCAAACTAGGCTTTATGGTGGAAGCGGTGCTTTAGATAGCTTGGCACTTGTAAGCTTGATAGCTGATGTGGAAGAGAAGATTTCAGATGAATTTGATGTGGATATAGTACTAGCTGATGAAAAGGCTATGAGTGCTAAGACTTCACCTTTTAGGAGTGTGGAAAGCCTAGCTTTATATATCGAAAATCTACTGGTAAACAATGAGTAAAGTTATAGTAATAACAGGAACAAGCAAAGGTATAGGTAAAGCACTAGCTGAGTACTTTTTGAGTCAAGATAATATAGTAGTGGGATGTAGTAGGGCAAAGCCATCAATAGAGCATCAAAACTATAGACATTTTAGTTTAGATGTAGAGGATGAAAAAGCAGTTGTAAGAATGATACGAGAGGTGAAAAAAGAGTTTAAGCATATAGATATTTTGATCAACAATGCAGGAACTGCATCAATGAACCACATCCTAACGACTTCAAAAGAAAGTACTATAAGAGTTCTTAATACCAACTTTGTAGGGACTTTTTTATTTACTAGAGAGGTTTCAAAGGTGATGATGAGACAAGGCAAGGGGCGGATTATCAACTTCTCAACGGTAGCAAAAGCACTAAATCTTGATGGAGAAGCTATATATGCCTCTAGTAAGGCTGCGGTTGAGACATTTAGCAAAACATCGGCAAAAGAGCTAAGTCCTTTTGGTATTACTGTCAATGTAATAGCTCCAACACCTATACAAACTGATCTAATTAAAGCAGTACCAAAAGATAAAATTAAAAATCTTTTAGATAAACAAGCTATCAAAAGATTTGGACAATTTGAAGATATTATTAATGTAGTAGAGTTTTTTGCAAGTTCTAAAAGTTCATTTATAACAGGGCAAGTAATCTATCTAGGCGGAGTAATGCAATGAGTGATTTTATAAAAAAGCTTATAGAGTATGAAGAAAAAGTTGCAATCATAGATGATAATAAAAGCTATAGTTATAAGGAGCTAGTACAAAAGACAAAAGAGTGGGAAAAACTACTAAAGCAAAAGAGCATAGAGCAAAAAACGGTAGCCATTTTAGGGAACTATTCATTTGATAATATAACACTTTTTTTGGCTCTTTATACTCTAAAAAATATTATAGTTCCTATTGCTACAACTATAAAAACTCTCCAAGAGGAGTTTATACAAGAGTCACTTTGTGAATATGTGATAAAAGATAATGATATCACAAAAGTAGCCGCCGATAAAACTCACCCTATGATAGAAAACCTTATAAGCTCCAAACACTCTGGGCTTGTGCTTTTTTCTAGTGGTAGCACAGGTAAACCAAAAGCTATGATACATAATCTAGACAAACTCATAGATAGCTATCTTGGAAAAAGAGCTAAAAATATCAATATGTTACTTTTTTTGATGTTTGATCATATAGGGGGCTTAAATACCCTATTTAATGCACTTAGTATGGGTGCTAGTGTGATAATCCCTAAAAATAAAGATGCTACAACAATATGTGCTTTGATAGAGAGGTACAAAATAGCCATTCTTCCATCTAGTCCTACGTTTTTGAATCTTTTACTTATCTCTAAAGAGCATACAAGGTATGATTTAAGTAGCCTTAGAATGATCACATATGGTACAGAAACTATGCCTGAGTCTTTATTGGTCAAGCTAAAAGAGCAGTTTCCCAAAGTCAAAATGTTACAAACATTTGGTACAAGTGAAACGGGTATAAGTACAACAAGTAGTAAATCATCTAATTCACTATATATGAAGCTCGATGGAGTAGAGCAAAGAGTTGTAGATGGTGAACTGTGGCTAAAAAGTGATACTCAAATTTTGGGTTATTTAAACTCTTCCATGGAGAGCTTTACAAGTGATGGATGGTTTAAAACTGGGGATTTGGTGGAAATCGATGGAGAGTATATCAAGATTATAGGAAGAGCCAAAGAAGTGATCAATGTAGGTGGACAAAAGGTACTTCCTAGTGAGGTAGAGTCTCTTATTTTGCAGCTAGATATCATAGATGATGTGATGGTATATGGTGAGCTTAATGCCATCACAGGACAAGCTGTGGTTTGTGATGTAGTTTTAAATAAGAGGCAAGAAAATATCAAAAAAACCATAAGGCTTTTTTGTAAAAATAAGCTAGAACCTTATAAGACACCAACCAAAGTGTATGTTGTATCAAAGACAAACTTTGGTGATAGGTTTAAGAAGATAAGAAGAAAAGTATAAGTTTGTTTATAGTAGTATCTTAGTATAAAACAATAGGAGGGTAGTGCTTATGAAAACAGAAAAAGAGCTAGACTTTTTAGAAAGCCATATACCAGAACTTGCAAATAGTGCAGTTAAAAAAGCCTATTTAGATACATTGAGTGCTGGACTTAGTGTCACACAAGTGATAGAAGATAAAATATATGAAGTTTTTCCAGATGGGACAAAAAAGTTTATAAAAGAGATTAAACCAGCAGTTAAGAAAGATAAAAAAGTTTTTATAATATGAGTTCAGAGATTCCAAGGCTTAGAATGTTTGCTGCTCCTAATGAAAGTGGCAAAAGTACTATAAAAAATATTATTAGTAAAGAGCTGTTAGGAATATATATAAATCCAGATGAAATAGAAAAAGAAATTGATGAATATAGGTTTATTGATTTTACACATTGTGAAGTGCATACTAATAAAGATGAGGTATTTAGTTTTTTAGAAAACTACAGAGTTAATAGATGAATTGATATTTATAAAATATAGTGATAATAAGTTGATATTTACAGATATAGAAATAAACTCATATTATGCATCGGTGTGTGCTGATTTTATTAGAAAGAAGTTATTAGAACTTAGGAAATCATTCACCTTTGAAACAGTTATGAGTTCATATGATAAAATAGAGCTTTTAAAACTATCTAAAAAACTAGGATATAGAAACTATCTTTATTATATTGCCACCAGTGACCCGTTGATCAATATATCTAGCGTAAAAAACAGAGTACTATTTAAGGGGCATAATGTACCAGATGAAAAGATAGTAAGTAGGTATTATCGTTCTTTAGGATATCTCAAAGAAGCTGTTAAACTAAGTTATAGAGCTTATATCTTTGATAACTCTTCAAATGAAAAAACTTGGATATGCGAAATAACAGATGGTTCAATAGTAAAATGGCAAGTTGATTCTATTCCAAAGTTGGTTAGTGAATGTTTATTGTAAAATATATTATTTTTTAAAATACAACAAAAGTACATGTTGTATCAAAGACAAACTTTGGTGATAGGTTTAAGAAGAAAAGAAGAAAAGTATAAGTTTGTTTTTATAGTAACCTGCATTACTGTAATGCAGGTTACTATAAATAGAGTCATTTTTAGCTATAATGTAAGTTATGATAAATCAATAGGAGTGGTTTTTGAAAGTATGTACAGTTGTAGTTACTTATAATAGATATAAGCTTCTAAAAGAGTGTTTAGAGGCACTACTTAATCAAACTTATAAAACTGATATACTACTTGTAAACAATGCCTCAACAGATGGGACTGATAGCAAAATAAAAGAAGATGGCTATTTAGAAAATGAAAATATTATATATAAAAACTTACCTAAAAATATAGGTGGTGCTGGTGGGTTTTATGAAGGTGTAAAGTATGCACAAGAAAACTCTTATGATTATGTATGGCTTATGGATGATGATGCAGAGCCTGAATTAAATACTTTAGAGGGTCTTGTAAAAAACCTTGATGATAGTAAATATAGTGCCTATGCTCCAAAGCTACTCATCGGAACAAAAGAAAATAATACTTTATCTCTGGGTGGGTATGGGCATAGGGCTATTATTGATTATTATAACTGTATTCCATCTTTTCAAAAGCCTGTAAAAAAAGAGGTTTATGATAGTGAATTTGCACAAATAGATTTAGCCTCTTTTGTAGGGATTTTAATCCCTCTAACATCTGTTAAAAAAATAGGCTTACCAGAAAAGAGATTTTTCATTCATCATGATGATGTGGAGTATAGTTTAAGACTATCGACTCTAGGAAAGATACTTATGGTAAATAATGTAAGTATCTATCACAAAGAGCAAAGACAAGAGGAAAAAATAGAAAAAAGCTTTTTATGGTTTAGAAAAAACCGTATTAGGTATGATAGACTTTGGTTAAAATACTTTGGACTTAGGAACTCTATATTTTTGGCTATCAAGTATGGTAAGGGCTTTAAACGGTATTTTTTGATAGCAAAATTATATTTTGAGCTAATAAAGGATATAATTCTATACGATGATAACAAATACAAAAGAGTAGTATTTGCAACTAGTTCTGTTTGGGATGGACTTAGAGGAGTCTTTGACAACGACAAACCAACACAAATCTTAAAAGGTGATAAATGATAGATCATATAGTTGTAGGAGCTGGACTTGCTGGAGCTGTAATTGCAGAGCAAATTGCAACAAAACTAGATAAAAAAGTACTTTTAATAGAAAAAAGAAACCACATCAGTGGAAACTGTTATGACTATAAAGATGAAAATAATATTTTAATCCACAAATATGGACCACATCTATTTCATACAAATAATAAAGAAATAGTTGAGTATCTATCACAATTTACTACTTGGAATATCTATAATCATGAGGTTTTATGCTTTATAGATGGCAAAAAAGTGCCTATTCCTTTTAACTTAAATACTTTATATGAGGTTTTCCCAAAGAGCAAAGCTAAAAGTATAGAAGATAAACTACTACAAAATTATGATTATAACTCTAAACTTCCTATATTAGAGCTTAAAAAATCAAGTGATAGTGAGTTGTCATTTTTAGCAGATTTTATATATGAAAAAATTTTCAAAAACTATACAGCAAAACAATGGGGGATGAAACCCGAAGAGATGGATACAGCAGTGACTGCTAGAGTTCCTATTTTTGTAGGTCGTGATAATAGATACTTTAATGATACTTATCAGTTGGCACCAAAGCATGGATATACAAAGATGATAGCAAATATGCTAAATCATAAAAATATCAAGCTTATGCTAAATACTGATTTTGCTGAGATTTGTCAGATCAAAGATAAGGATTTCTATCTGTTTGGTAACAAGTTTGATGGCAAAGTCATCTATACGGGAGCCATAGATGAGCTATATAACTATAAATATGGAGAGCTTCCATATAGAAGTGTAGATATGAAATTTGAAACTATAGAAAAAGAGTTCTATCAAGAAAAAGCAACCATCAACTATCCAAATGATTATGATTTTACTAGAATTACAGAGTTTAAGCATATACATCCAATAAATTCAAATAAAACTACTATCTTAAAAGAGTATCCACAAGAGTATAAAAGAGGTGAAAACATACCATATTATCCAATCTTTACAGATGAGAACCAAAGGAAATATGATC
Organism: Aliarcobacter butzleri; assembly: GCA_012522985.1. Lineage (GTDB taxonomy): Bacteria > Campylobacterota > Campylobacteria > Campylobacterales > Arcobacteraceae > UBA6211. Next base: position 466 of record JAAYJJ010000079.1, on the reverse strand, counting down.
AATATTTAGAGTATTCAAAAAACTTTACTAATCTTATTTTAGTAGGAAGACTTGCAGAGTATAAGTACTATGATATGGATGATGTGGTAAAAAGGGCTTTGGAAGTATATAGAGAAATATAAAATGATTGAGAAAATAGATATAGTTCTGCCTTGGGTAGATGGTAATGACTCACTTTGGAGAGCAGAAAAAGAAAAATATCAGCCAAAAAACTCGGATCTAAATAGTGAGGATAGATATAGAGATTGGGATAATTTACATTTTATATTTCGTGGTATTGAAGAGTTTATGCCGTGGGTAAATAATATATATTTTATTACTTACGGACACCTACCAAATTGGTTAAATACAAATCATCCAAAATTAAAAATAATTAAGCATGAAGAGTATATTCCAAACGAATTTTTACCTACTTTTAGTTCGCATTGTATCGAGTTGAATTTACATAGAATAGATAGTTTAAGTG
>JAAYJJ010000078.1 GCA_012522985.1 Aliarcobacter butzleri | reverse complement strand
TGGGTGGCTATTTTGGCACTTTTGGGATACTATATAGGACATAATGAGATGCTTTTAAAAGAGTATTTACACACTATTATAATAACTATTTTAGTACTACTTTTAGTAGCTGTATTGTTTTATATAAGAGTTCAAATTAAAAAGGGTATAATTATACCAAACAAAAGAAAAAAGGGTAAATAAGATGAAAACTGTAGTAATCACGGGTAGTAGCAAAGGCATAGGCAAGGAAATAGCCGATGAGCTTATTAACTATGGCTACAATGTAATCAAATTCAAATCACGTCTAGAGGATTTGGCAAGTATAGAGGCTGAATCTAAAGAGATTTTAGAAAAGCACGATATAGATATACTTATAAATAGTGCTGGGTTTGGTATGTTTGAGCCACTTGAAGAGCTAAGCCCACAAAACATAGATAGACTAATATCAGTAAATCTAACAGCACCTATTATACTAGCAAATCTTTTTTTAAGAAGTCTCAAAAAAACAAAAGGGCATATTATCAATATAAGCTCTATAGAAGCTACAAAACACTCCAAATTTAGTGCAGCATATACAGCAAGTAAAGCAGGACTTAGAGACTTTTCACTTAGCCTTTTTGAAGAGGTTAGAAAAAGTGGTGTAAGAGTAACTTCACTAAATCCTGATATTACAAAAACCTCTTTTTATGATAATCTTAAGTTTGAACCATCAAGTAGCAAAGATACTTATCTCTTACCACAAACTTTGGCAAGAACTATTATAGAGATTTTAAGTATAGATGCAGTTGTAACAGATATTACAGTAAGACCTCAAAGGCTAGAGGTGAAACGAAAGTGATTTTAATCCAAAATATAGTATTATTATAAAACTATATGCGTCCATAGCTCAGCTGGATAGAGCAACAGTTTGCGGTACTGTGGGTCAGGGGTTCGACTCCCTTTGGGCGCACCATTTTTAGATACATAGCTATACATATAGACTTACAAACATCCATATTATCACACTTATATCAACATACAAGTAAACTACACTCTTTATAAATATATTGACATCAAATACTTATTGCGGTAAGATTTACGGTAAATTTTTTAATTTCTTAAAAAGGAGGAATTTTACCGCAATGGCTAAATTAGTTATACCATTAAGTGATACTAAAATAAGAAGTATTAAGCCTTTAGATAAAATTATAAAGTTAAGTGATGGAAAGGGTTTATATTTTGTAGTTTTACCTAAAGGAACTAGGTTTTTTCGATTTGATTACACATATGCTAAAAAACGAAATTCTATCTCATTTGGAACCTATCCTGAAGTTTCTTTAGCTGAAGCTAGACAAAAACGAGATGAAGCTAGAAAGCTAATAGCAAATGGCTATAATCCATCAGTAGTTAAACAAAATCAAATATCTCAAGAATTAAATACTTTTGAAAAAATTGCTAGAGAGTGGATTGAAAAAGTTGGTAAAAAAGGATGGAGATCTAAAAAAACATACATTAGCAATATATCTTCCTTTGAAAACTATATATTTCCTATTATAGGTAATATTCCCATTCATAAAATTACAAGAGCTGATATTATATCATCTATGGCTATGATGGACAAAAAAGGCTTAAAAGAGACTACTAGAAAAGTATTTAATATAATAAATAGGATTTTCAAATATGCTACTTCTTATGCTATTATAGAACACAATATCATAAGTGATATAGATACAAAACATGTTTTTACTATCTCTTCAAAAGCTACAACAAAGCATTTTCCAGCAATTACTGATGAAAGGTATATCCCTGCTCTTTTAAGAGATATAGATAGCTTTGGTGAGATGTTTAAAGCAGATATAAGCACTATGTATCTTTTAAAGATAATGCCATACCTATTTTTAAGACCTAGTGAGATTAGAAATGCTACCTGGGATGAAGTTGATCTAAAAAATAGAATCTTAGAAATACCAGCACATAGAATGAAAAACAATTTACCTCATATAGTACCACTATCAAAACAAGCATATGATCTATTATTGGAGATTAAACCGTATTCATCATATAAGAGTAAATATATATTTCCTTCGCCAAGAACTTCTTCTAGACCTTTGTCTGAAAACACCATAAATAATGCTTTAAAAAATATGGGGTATAAAGATATTATGGTAGGACATGGTTTTAGAGCAATGGCTAGTTCAATATTACACGAAAAAATACAGCTTCATGGTTTTTCTAGCGATATAATAGAATACCAGTTATCTCACAGAGAGCAAAACAAAGTAAAATCAGCTTACAATAGAGAGTATAAATTTAAATATATAGAAGAAAGAATATATTTAATGCAATGGTATGCAGACTATTTAGATAATCTAAGAAATAGTTAATTAAATATATATTTAAAATTTAAGAACTCCCATCAAATGGGGTTCTCCTACTTCTCTTGGTTCTCTTAGTACTCTTACTTATCCTATAG
>JAAYJJ010000077.1 GCA_012522985.1 Aliarcobacter butzleri | reverse complement strand
CCTATAAAAGGATAGATTTGATAGTAGATTTTATATCAGCAAATTTTTTAAATGTTATTGTTGCTATAGCAATATTTTTTATTGGTAAAATTATAGCAAAATATTTTATTAAGATTTTGGTAAAAATTATGTTAAGAGCAAAAGTTGATATAACATTGGTAAAATTTATTGAAAATATGCTTTTTGCTATCTCTTTGGTTGCTATTGCTTTAACATCTTTAACTCATATAGGTGTAGAAACAACCTCTTTTGTTACAGTTTTTGGAACTGTTGGTATTGCTATAGCATTAGCTTTTAAAGACTCACTATCCAACGTAGGTGCTGGTATTATGATCATACTATTTCGCCCTTTTAAAGTAGGAGATACAGTTTTATGTGCTGGTGAATATGGTGTAATAGAGGAGATTTTAATATTTCATACTATGTTAAAAACTCCTGATAATAAAGTGATTATTATACCAAACTCTAAAATCACAAATGGATCTATTACAAACTATACACTAAAAGAGTTTAGAAGATGTGATTTTGTTTTTCAAGTAAGTTATGATAGCGATATCAAAAAGGTAAAAGAGATTTTAAATAATCTTCTTTTATCTGATAGTAGGGTACTTGATGAACCAAAGGCTTTGGTAGCTGTTGGAGAACTTGCTAGTTCTAGTGTTGATTTTGTTGTTAGAGCTTGGGTTAAAAATAGTGATTTTTCCTCTTTTAGGTTTGATATGTTAGAGCGAGTTAAACTAGAGTTTGATAAATATAGTATTACTATACCATATCAGCAAATAGATATTAACCTAAATAAGCAATTTTTTTAGGATATGTAAAAAAAGACATACTACAGTTTGTATTATTTAACATACTCCAATTTGTAATATTTGCCTCAATAGCTACTATACCGCTTGTTGGGATATTTTCATAAAAACCATTTAGAAGATAATCAACAAGCAAGTTCATACTAGGATTATGTGCAATTAAAAACATACTATTATATCTGTTATCAAGGTTTTTGATAGCATTTAATAGCTCTTGTTTGCTACTTTCATATAGTGATTTATCAAATACTACTCTACTATCATCAAAATCTAAAATCTCTTGATATGCTTTTAGACTCTTTTTTGTTCTAAGTGATGGACTACAAAGTACAATATCTGGATGTATTGAGTTTTCTTTTAAAAATTTTGCCATAGTATATCTATCTTTTTTGCCACGACTATTTAGTGGCCTATCAAAATCATCAAGACTTATATCATCCCAGCTTGATTTGGAGTGTCTTATTAAATATAGCTTTTTCATAGTATAATTATATCATATTTTATATGGAGTAGGCAATGAAGATTTTATTTTCACCAAGTGAAACTAAACACAAAGGTGGTAAAAAAATACAAATAGATAAAAATAGTTTTATTTTTCCAGAGCTTTTTGAAAAAAGACTTGAAGTAATCAATTATTATCAAGAGTATATAAAAAAGGCTACAAATAAAGAATTAGAAACTATTTTTGGTACAAAAAAAGAGGATATTATAGAGTATTATAAGATAGATATATTTTCTAAAGAGCTACAAAAAGCAATTTTGCGATATGATGGTGTAGCATATGATTATATAACCTATCCTAGCTTAGATAAAAAAGCTCAAGAATATATAGATAAAAATACTATAATCTTTTCAAACCTTTTTGGACCTATCTTAGCTGGAGATATAGGATTGCCTGATTATAAGTTGCAACAAAATGCAAAACTTGGTAATTTTAAAATTGATAGGTTTTATAATGAACACTTTTCATCTTTTCTTGATAAGTTTTTAGATAGTGATGATATTTTAGACTTAAGAGCTGGATTTTATGAGAAGTTTTATAGTATCAAAAAGCCATATATTACTATGAAGTTTATCAAAGATGGCAAGGTAGTAAGCCACTGGGCAAAGGCATATAGAGGTATAGTTTTAAAAGAGTTAGCTATAAACAGTATTAAATCAATAGATGAGCTTATGGATCTATCTATAGAAAATCTATCAATAAAAGAGATTTTAAAACAAAAAAACAAAACAGAGATTATCTATAATATAGTCTAAATAGAGCTTGAAATAGGTTTTTTATGCATCAAAAGTGCTATAAAAGCAAATAGTGCAAATAAAGCACTATATAAGAAGAGATACTCTCCATATAGCACTCCTGCAACAAAAGCACCTACAAAACCACCCAAACCATAAGCTATGCCAAACATAAACTGTTGAGCTAGTTTTTTATTGCTATACATACTATATAGATAAACTATGATAGCACTATGATATAGCCCAAAACTAAAAGCATGAATACTTTGAGAGATAAAAAGCACAGTTAAATGATCTGGATATAAATATACTAATAGCCATCTAATAATAGTTAAAAATATAGATATTTTTATAAGTAAAAGTATATTTTTCTTTAAAAGTCCACCTTGAAAATATAGCATTATTATCTCACAAAGTACTCCAAAACTCCATAAAAAACTAGCCATTTCTAAAGATATACCACTATCAGTAGTATATATAGTAAAAAAGTTATAAAAGCCACCAAAGCTAACTTGCATAAAAAATAGACTTACCCAAAAAGCAAAATATTTAACTATAGAAAAGCTATCATCACTACTTGAGCTAATCTCTTCATTTTCATCATACTTCAAAAGTATTAAAGATGAGGCAATAGTAAGTATAGAAAGTATCAAATAAAAGTGTAAAGCTATGATAGAATCATCAAGAAGCCTTGCAAGTATAAGTGCTATAGCCATAAATCCAATAGAGCCAAAAAGTCTTGATTTACCATATCTCTCTTTGCCTATATTTTTTAGTGCAATTATCTCAATATAGGGTAATATCAAGCTTAAAGCTGCTCCAAGTATGGCATTTGTTATTAAAAAGAGATAAAAATCATAAATAGTTATATAAAAAAGAGATGCAGTTATAAATATTACAAATAGGGCTATTTTAAAAGAGTTTTGATTTAGTTTAATATGCTTTAAAAACAAAAATGGAGTCAAAAATCTCATCAAAGGTGCAAGAGCGAAGATTATACCTATCTCATATGGCGTATATGAGAGATTTTGTAAGACCTTTGGTAAAAATATTATATATACACCAATAGTAGCAAAGTAAAAAAAATAAAAAGCGGATACTTTAAAAAAAAGCATTATTTTTTATTGTTTTCAGTTATTACAATACTATTTACTGCTATATCTTGTAGAGTTGCTTTATCTTTTCTAAAAAAGGGTATAAACCATCCAACTATACTCATAGCAGAGATTAAAAATATTATATATCTTATGATAGATTTTACAAATGATAGATTTGTTTTTGTTGTTTTATCTACAATTTTTAGATCATAGGCTTTAAGCCCTGGAGTTTGAGCTTTGTAGTACCAAAAAGCCACTACAATAGCTCCATAAATAAAAGATGTTACCCATCTAGCCATTTGGCTATTTTGGAAATCATCTTTTCCATCCATAACTAAATATGTAGTTATATACATAATAGGCATCATAATTAAAAACATATCTATAATAAAACCCTTTAATCTATGAAAAGGGTTTGCATTTATGATATCTTCTTCTATGAAGAGATCTTCTTTGGTTTTGCTATCTTTACCTTTTTTAGTATCTCTCCATCTAGCCATTAGTTTCCTCTACTACCAGGTTTGATAGCTGTACTACCATTTTTACAAAGTGGACACTCATCTGGTGTATACATATCAAAGTCAAAATCAGCTAGTGCAAATAGTGGCTTATCTAGTGGTAGTTTACAGCTTGTTTTTCTATCTATATTGCTTCCTACTCTTTGACAAAATCCACGATTTGCAAGTGCTGCAAATGCAACTACTTCCCCACCATATTTGGTTATTTGTGCAGCAGCTTCCAAAGCACTACCACCAGTAGTAATAATATCTTCACATATAAGATATTTTTCACCCTCTTTAACTTCAAAGCCTCTTCTTATGCTCATTTGTCCTTCAATTCGCTCTGCAAAAATAAATCTTACATTAAGAGCAGTTGCTAGAGCAAATCCAGCTATCAAACCACCAAGAGCAGGTGCACAAACAGCATCTATTAAAATACCAGATTTTTTAATCTCCTTTGCCAAAGCCTCTGCTAGGATTTTGGCATTTTGAGGATCTTCTAGTACTTTTGCTGATTGTAAATAAAATTCTGAGTGGTTACCACTACTTAGTTTAAAATGCCCTTCTAAAAGAGCATCTGAATCTTTATATATTTTTGCTATATTCATAATTTACACCGTTAATATTTCTTTTTCTTTTGCTTTAAATGTATCATCACATTTTGTTACAAAACTATCAGTTATCTTTTGAATTTCTGCTTCTGCTTTTTTATTGTCATCATCTGTTATAGCTTTATCTTTATGAAGTTTTTTTACTTTATCATTTGCATTTTTTCTTATATTTCTAATAGCAACTTTTGCATCTTCAGTCATAGATTTTGCTTTTTTTACACTATCATTTCTTTGTTCCATAGTCATAGGAGGGAAAAATAGTTTAACAGCACTTCCATCATTGTTTGGATTTACTCCAATATTTGCCTCTTGAATAGCCTTTTCTATTGCACCAACTAGGTTTTTTTCCCAAGGTGTTATAGATATAGTTGTAGCATCTGTAGTTAAAACTGTTGCTACTTGAGATAGATCAGTTGGTGTTCCATAATAGTTTACTTTTATATTATCAAGAACTTTTGTTGTTACTTTACCAGTTCTAAGTGTTCCATAATCTTTTTTCAAAGATTCGATAGATTTGTCCATATGCTCTTTTGCATAGTCATATATTTCATTTAGCATCTTTTCTCCTTTATTTTATAAGTATTTGACTAGATATCTTATGATAAGTTGTACCTATTGCGATTCTTGAACGTTTTTGAGTAAGTGGAGTATTTAACTCTAACTCAACTATACCATCATGTACAGGGATATCTTCTATCCAACCCTTTTCAGTTACAAAGATTTTAACTTTTTTGATATCTTTATCAACTTTTGCTTTAACTTTTTTTAAAATACCATCTTTTGGATAATCTAGTGGTTCTAGCCACTCTACATCAAGAGCTTCATATTTGAGTCCACCAGAGATATTTGCTTTACCAGTTAAGGGTACTCTAAAAAGATCATAAGGGCTACTATTTTTATTTGTTGCTCCAGCAGTTTGGTTTAAAATAGCTTCTATTCCAAAACTTTTTAGTTGTTCTTGAACTTTTTTATTATATGCACCATATGGATAAGCATAGTGTTTAGGCTTATATCCCATTCTTTTTTCAAAGATTTCAAAAGCTTTTTGTGTATCTGTTACAATCTCATCTTCACTTAGTTTTGTAAGCCAAGGATGAGCATATGAGTGAAGCTCTATTTCACCATAATGTGAAGCATCTTGTATCATTTCCCAAGTCATAAAGTCACCATATTTACCCTCACTAGCCTCTACATAAACAAACAGCGTAAATGGAAACTCAAACTCTTTAAATAGTTCTAAACCATTTTCATAAAAACTTTTGTAGTTATCATCAATAGTTAAAACTACCCATTTTGGTGGTATATCTTTGCCTTCTTGTATATAACTAACAAGTAAACTTAAAGGAACTACCCTATAGTCATTGTTTTTAAGATACTCAAAATCTTTTCTTATCTGCTCCAAAGATGTATTTGTTGATGGATATCTATCATCACCAAATCTATGATAAACAAATATTGTGGCATCTGCTATTGAATAAGCATAAAATAAAAACCATAGAAAAAGGATTTTTCTCATTAAATCTCTTATTCTATAGATTGTGGTACTTCAGAAGTACTTGTTGGTGCAGTTGGTGCTATGTTTTCTTGTGGTGCACTAGGGATTAGTGATTCTATATTTACTTTATCTATAGCACTTTTTGATGTTTCTTGATTATAAAAATACCCCAGTGTTAAAGTATTTAGAACAAATAAAAGCCCCAAAGTATAAGTAGCTTTTTGCAAAAAGTTTGTTGGCCCTTTTGAACCAAACATTGATTCATTGCTACCGCTATATGCACCAAGTCCTATACTTGAACTTTTTTGCAATAAAATTACAATAGTAATTAACACAGTTAGTGTAAACTGTATTATTAACAGTGTCGTAGTCATTTTTGTTTTATCCTTTTGTTAAAACTCTTTAATAAGAGTCAAAAATTTGTATATTTTATCTAAAATTTATTTAAACAAAGTTAAAATTAGATATGAATAAAGTTAAAGAGCAGTTTTCAATACATAGTAAAGAGTATGGAAAGCATAATATCATCCAACAAATTATAGCCAAAGCCTTAGCTAGAGATATAGATGATAAAGCACAATATATTTTAGAACTTGGTTGTGGTAGTGGACAAATATATAAAAATATATCACATTTACCAAAACACTATATAGCTGTTGATTTTTCACAGGCTATGTGTGATCTACATCCAAAAGATAAAAATCTAGATATCTATTGTTTTGATTTTGATAGTAAAGAGTTTTATAGTTTTTTTGAAAATAAAAGTTTTGATTTGATTTTATCATCTTCAGCTATGCAATGGTCAAAAGATTTAGCAAAATTGATCTCTTTTTTATTATCTATAACAAAGGAGTTAAATCTAGCTCTTTTTACATCAAATACATTTAAATCAATTTTTGATATTACAAAACAATCATCACCTATATTAACTAAAGAGGATATATTATCTTGCTTTTCAAATAGTGTAGATTTTACTTATGAGATATATGAATATAAGCTAGAGTTTCCAAATAAAAAAGAACTTTTTGATTATATTAAAAAAAGTGGAGTCAAAGGTGGTATGGATAAGCTAAGCTATAAAGAGAGCAAAAATCTATATCTTAACTATCCTCATAACTATTTAGAGTTTGAAGTTATATTTATTAAAGCCTTTTCTAAATCATAAAGTTCATATCTTATATATTTAAAATTTGCTGAACTCTTTTCATCAAGTAGCTTAGTAAACTCCTCTAATACCCTAGCACTTTCTTGTGCTCTTTTGAAGTTTGCTATTAAAATAGAGTCTAAATTATCTCTACTTAGTTCTGATAGGGTTGAGGATTTTAAAACATCATTTTTGATATCTCTAGAGTCTAATAACTCCTTATATATATCTATTCTTGATTTATGTCTTAACTCTTTTAGTTTTGAAGCAGTTGTTTTGTCGTTGAAGATATATCTAAAAATATCTTCAACAACTCTAATACCTTCTCGTAATCTATTTAGATTTGCATCTATAATTCTATGGTATTTTTTAGTCATCACTTCTAGAAAATGCTGCAAGTAACTGTAATAGCGATATAAATAGATTAAAGAAATCTAAATACAAAGATATAGCAGCTTCTACTGGTGAACTATAGTTTCCTTTGATGATTTGTTGAGTATCATACAAAATAAAAGCAGAAAATAGTATAGCACCAATCCCAGCAATTGCTAGTTGAAATACTGGTGAACCAAAAAATATATTAAGTAAAGATGCTACTACTAAAACTATCAAAGAGATAAATAGCATTTTACCCATAGATGAAAAATCTCTCTTTGTTGTAAGAGCAAACATTGATATACCACCAAAAGCTATACTTGTCATTAAAAACGCTTGAGCAACTATAGAAGCACCGTTTGGTAAACTAAAGACAGATGCTAGTAGCGGAGTTATAGTAAGTCCACTAATAAAAGTAAATCCAAAAAGTACTGCTAAGTTAATACCAGGTTTATCTTTAACTGCATATAAAGCAAAAAGTAAGATAAATTGGAATATTACAAGCCCCCAATACCAAGTAGCAATAGCACTAACCATATCAAGCCCTATATATGCTCCTGCTGTTGCTGCTAAAAGTGAACCAGCAAATAGTTGATATGTTGCCTTCAAAAACGACATCAACTCACTTTGACTTTTTTGCATTGAGCTTTCATTAGCATAAGTACTTGAACCGTTTAGATAATCTCTTCTGTACATAAAAACACCTTCCTTTATATATATTGTATTATGTGCTGATATTTTAATCATAAAAGCTTAATAAAGAGATTAAATAAGTAAATTATGTTTTCTTATTAAAGGATAGTTGAAGATTTGCAAGATATTAATCTATAGTTTATGGTCAATAGTTATTAGCTATTGACAAATAGAATAATCTATGATATTATACATAATTAAATAAAAATAAACATTATAGTTAAACTATAAGTTTAAAGATAACAATAAAAGCTTTGTTGGCTTTAATCTACTATATTATTACTAGGAGAGCTAGAGTGAAAACAATACATTTAGTTGTAATCTTATCTATACTTTTATCTAATATCTTGCTTTCAAATGAT
>JAAYJJ010000076.1 GCA_012522985.1 Aliarcobacter butzleri | reverse complement strand
TTCTATACCTCCAGCATTATCTTCAATTTCAATATTTATATATTTATTTTCTAAAATAAATCGAACTTGTATTGATGGATTTGGAGTCTTTTTTTTGTTAAACTCATCCATAGAGTTTTTGAAAATATTTAATAAAACTTGAATAAGTTCATTTTCATCTATAGTAAACCATATATCATTTTTAAACTCTATTGAGAAAATATCATTATATTGCTTTATAATAGGGGAGATTAAAATAAAAATTTTATGCATTATTACTGATGGTTTTGTTTTTTTGATTTCTTGTTTATTATCAAAAAAATCTCTAAAAATAGAGATGGTTTCATTTAAAAAATAGACATTATTCATCATTATATCTGTATATTTTTCAAATATAGTATCATTTAAATCACCAGTTTCTTTAAAAAGTTGCAGTGTTGAAGTCGCAAGAGCAAAGGTACTAAGAGGCTGACGCCATTGGTGTAAGATCATCTCTATCATCTCTCCCATCAAAGCTTGTCTAGTATGGATTTTGATAAGTTCATCTTGTTCTAAAGGTTTTTTTTCTTGATAGTTTGTATTGTTTTTTTCATCTAAGGCTTTTTGGAGTTTGGCTATTTTCTCATCTTTAAGTGCTAGTTCTTTTTTACACTCTTGTAGAGTTTTAGCCAAATTATCCAAAACTAAACCTTTTTATTTGATTTTGTCTAACATATTTGCAAAAGAGAGTTTAAAAGCTTCAAGTCCATCTTTTAGGAGTGTTGAAGATATATTATCTATATCTATATCGTGTGATTTTAGAGTTTGTATAAAGTCGTCGTATTGATCATCTATTTCTAAAACTCTTTTTTTGCCACTATATATATATGCATTGATAGTATCTAGTGGAGCTGTGTTGATAGTGTTTGGATAGATAAGCTCATCTATATAGTAGCTTTTTGGTAGATCATCACCTTTTACACCAGTACTAGCAAAGAGTGTTCTAATGTTTGGATTTTGTAGTTTTTCTACTTCTATATAACATTTTCTTGCATTGATAATACCTAGTTTGGCACTTGGGAGTCCTTTTGCCTTGCATAGCTCATCACAAACTCTATCAAATCTACTAACAAAAATAGATATTACTGCTTTTGGAGAATTTGGGCTTTGTTTAATACCCTCATCAAGTGCTTTTGCACATTGTTTAGCTTGATCTAGACTAAAGATAAGCGTTGCATTGACATTGATACCCATAGATGTAAGCTCTTTCATAGCTATATATCCTGCTTGTGTAGCGGGTACTTTGATCATAACATTTGGCATATTTATCTCTTTAAAGAGTCTAGTTCCTTCTTCTATAGTACCAAATGCATCATCACAAAGCCTAGGATCTACTTCTATAGAGATAAATCCATCATTTTGATCTTTTTCATATAAAGTTAGCATTATTTGAGCAGCTTTTTTGATATCTGCTATGGCTAGGGCTTCATAAATCTCTTTTGGGCTTAGGTGTTGCATAGATTTGATATCATCAATATATGCTTTTGAGGTAGTAATAGAGTTTTCAAATATAGCAGGATTGCTAGTAGCACCGTGTATAGTAGCACTATTTAAAAGCTCTTTAAACTTGCCATCTAAAAACTCTCTTTCTATAAAATCACACCAAATAGAGTAGTTGTAATCTTTTCTTAAATTCATAATAACCCCTATATTTCATTTAAAATCAAAGATAGATCTTTAGTATCTATGATAATATTTGCCTCTTTTTTAAGCACATCTTTTGCACAAAAGGCTATCTTTTTGTTTGCAAACTCAAACATACTTTTATCATTTGCTCCATCACCTACAGCTATAGTGTTTTTGACACTTACTCCAAGAAGTTTTTGAAGGCGGTGTAGCATATCACCTTTGCTAAAGCCAAACATCATATCCCCGCCTACTTGCCCACTTAGTATCCCATCTTTATGATGAAGAAAATTAGCAAAATCAGCATCAATTCCTAGCTTTTTGGCTGCTGGAGAAGTAGCCTCTCTAAAACCACCACTAAAGCAAACTACCTTATAGCCTCTTTCTTTTAGTCCTTTTACAGCTTCATAAGCTCCCGTCATCAATGGTAAATCTTTGCAGATTTTTAAGACTTGATCATAAGGTAAACCCTTTAAAAGTGCTACTCTAGTGATCAAAGACTCAAAAAAATCAAGTTTTCCACTCATAGCAAGATGTGTAATACTTGCTACTTTTTCTTCAAGACCTAGTTCTTTTGCCAAAAAATCAATAGTCTCTCCATCCATTAAGGTAGAATCAAAATCAAATACAGCTAGTTTCATCTATTTTCCCATTATTTTATTGTTTTGGCTTATTTTAGCTAAAATTAGATAAAATATCACACAATTATATAGTTTAAAGGGAGTATATGTTTGATAATCTAGTTCACAAGCTTCAAGGTAGTGATAAATATATTACATTAGAGACTACACCAGCACATGAGCCAAGTATAGATAAAATAGTATCCAAAGTAGCCTCTTTGGGGCTTGATAAGATAGTAGATGGATTTAGTGTGACTGATAGTCCACTAGCAAAGATGAAATATAGCTCACTTTTTGCAGCACTAAAGCTTCAACAAAGCTTTGCAAAACCATGCCTTGCTACTATGAGTATGAGGGACAAAAACAAAATAGCCTTACAATCAGACCTATTAGGGGCAAATGATTTTGATGTAAGAGCTATTTTGGCTCTTACAGGAGATCCTGCTAAGATGTCTGATCAGCCTCATACAAAGGGTGTTTTTGAAGGAAATAGTAGTATGCTTTTGCAGATAATTAGATCTTTTAACCACTCTATGGATTATGCAGGAAGAGTTTTTAAAAGTGAGCCAAAGCCAATATATCCCTTTGCTGTTAGTAACTCATATGCAAAAAATATGCAAAGTTTACAAAAAAGACTCTACAAAAAGGTAGAAGATGGTGCAATAGGCATTATAACTCAACCAGTTTTTGATCTAGATCATGCTACTAAACTAGTAGAGCTTTTTGATGAGGTAAAAAAGAGCTTCGATGATGAAAGAGCTAAATCTACCCTTATTTTGGGGCTTTTTCCTATTACTAAGCTAAGAACTGCACAGTTTTTAAGTGCTCATGTACCAGGGATTTATGTACCTATTAGCTGGATAGATGCACTCAGTGAAGCTTCTAAAATAGACGAAGATGAAGAGTATAAAGTAGGTATGAGTCTAAGTCAAGACCTATATCAAAAGATACTAGAGCTTCACCCTAAAGTGCATATTATGACGGCAAATAGGTTTGATGTAGCAAAAGAGTTATTGTCTTGAGACTTTGTGCTATAGATATAGGTCTTAAAAGAATAGGTTTAGCTACTTGTGTATTTAGTGATATTATCACTCCAAAAGAGCCTATTTTAAGACAAAACAGAGATCAAGCAGCCAAAGATGTAGATAGCTTTTTAAAAGAAAATGATATAGATAAGCTAATAGTTGGCTTTCCCAAAAGTAGCCCCGATATGCAAAAAAGAATCACTTACTTTATCTCTTTGTTGAGCTTTGATAAAGAGATTTGCTATATAGATGAAGATATGAGCTCTATAGAAGCTGAAGAGTCCACAAAAGGAGTCTTTAGACACAAAAAAGATGGCAAAAATGACTCTATTGCTGCATCTATTATACTAAAAAGGTATCTTAGTGTTAATAGGCACTGATATAACAGTAATCTCAAGAATAGAAAGGCTTTTTGAAAAGTTTGGTGATAAAGCTTATAAAAGATATCTAAATGAGAGTGAAATAGAGCTTATTAAAAGTAGCTCAACAGCTGCTGGTTTTTGGGCTGCAAAAGAGGCTTTTAGTAAGGCTCTTGGTTGTGGGATAGGGGCTGAGCTTAGCTTTTTGGATATATTTATAGCTAAAACTAGCAAAAATCAACCCTATATTGTGCTAACTCCGCATTTAAAAAAGAAGTTTAATATCAAATCCATATCTTTATCAATAGCACATGATGGTGGCTTTGCAATAGCTGTTGTAGCAGTTGTTTTGGATAATAAGTGATATATAGCTTGTTATTATTTTGTTAGTGGTTTATAGATTTGCTAACAATCAGCTTCAGTAATGTTTTTTTGAATTGGTAAGGTTGAAACCTTACTTCCACCATAGTAAATAAACTTTCTCTTTAGGAAGTGACAATTTATTGTCACCAAAAAACTAAAACTAGTCCTACATTTTTAAAGCTATTAAAAGCTCATCATCCTAGCAAAAGTAATGTCACTCATTCTTAAATATCAATTTATACTTTTTTGAATCGGTGAGGTTGAAACCTCACTTCCAAAGTACCAATCACTATTCACCACTTACTAATAACTATAGACTATAGACTAAAAACTATTTTATCTTTTTAGCAAGTTGTTTTGGATGAAGCTCTAAGCTATACTCTACATCACTAGTTTCACCATGAGTGATAAAGCTATCTTCATACTCAAAAGATGTGATATTTATATCACTAATCTTTTCTTGACTTAAAAACTCCAATATAGCACTAGCAACACCACCTTGCTTTGCTGAATCACTAAAAACATACCAAGTTTTATATTTTTGGCTAAGGCTTAATAGCATCTGCTCATCAAGTGGCTTTACAAATCTCAAGTCCAAAATAGCAACTTTATCATCTAAATATGATGATGTTTCTATAGCTCTTGAGACTCCTTTACCATATCCAATAAACAAAATATCACTACTGCTTTCTTGTAAAAGTTCACTTTTACCAAGCTCAAAAGTACTAGGCTTAAAATCAAGCTTTGCAAAAGATCCTCTAGGATATCTTATAGCACAAGGAGTCTTGCACTTATAAGCAAACTCTAGTCCTAGCTCTAAAGTCTTATCATCTCTAGGAGCAAAAAGAGTCATATTTGGAATAAACCTTAAAAATGAGATATCATAAGCTCCTTGATGAGTCTCACCATCGTTACCTACAATACCAGCTCTATCTATAGCAAAAACAACTGGCAAATCCATCAAGCATACATCATGGACTATTTGATCAAATCCTCTTTGTAAAAATGTAGAATAGATAGTAATAAATGGCTTAAATCCCTCTTTTGCCATAGCAGCCATAGATGTTACGGCGTGTTGTTCTGCTATTGCTACATCCCAAAATCTATCTGGGTAGTGATAGATTAGCTGATCCATACCAGTTCCACTTGGCATAGCTGCTGTTACACCTACAATGTTTTCATGCTCTTTTGCAAGTTCTAAAAGCTTATCACTAAAGACCAA
Source organism: Aliarcobacter butzleri (assembly GCA_012522985.1). Taxonomy (GTDB): domain Bacteria; phylum Campylobacterota; class Campylobacteria; order Campylobacterales; family Arcobacteraceae; genus UBA6211. The sequence continues at coordinate 18,240 of JAAYJJ010000076.1, read as the reverse complement.
AGTTGCACTTTTTGAGCCTGATTTTTTGACAAACTCACCAGTTTCTATACAAAAAGGTCCTACACCATGCCACTGTTCATGACAGCCTTCGGCTATTTTGTAGCCTTTGCCTTTGATGGTTTTGGCATGAACAATTACTGGTTTTTTCATCTGCTTTGCTATTTGTAAAGTCTCTATAACTTCTTCTATATCATGCCCATCAATAGGTCCTATATAGTCAAGTCCTAGCTCTTCAAAGAGTATCCCAGGGGTGATAAGCTTGAGGCTTTCTTCAAATCTTTTGGCTAGATAAGTAGTTCCATCAGGGAAGTTTTTTTTCAAAAATCCATCAACTATCTCTTTGAAATTTTGGTAGGTTTTACCAGCAAGAAGTTTGCTTAAATGCTTACTTATAGCTCCTATTGGTTTGGCTATGCTCATTTCATTGTCATTTAATATGATCACAACTGGTAGTTTAATATCACCTAGTTCGTTTAGTGCTTCATATACCATACCAGCACTCATACTCCCATCACCTATCATAACAACTGGTATTTTGGACTCTTTTTTAAGTCTAAAAGCTTTTGCAGCTCCAACAGCAAGTGAAATAGATGTAGAACTATGTCCAGCTACAAAATAATCAGCACTACTTTCACTAGGCTTTGTAAATCCACTAAGTCCGCCAAATTGTCTAATAGTAGCAAACTCATCCCATCTATTTGTAAGAAGTTTATGAGCATAGCATTGATGGCTTACATCAAATATAAATGGATCATTTTCGACATCAAAAACATAATGCATCCCAACAATAAGCTCAACAGCCCCCAAAGTAGAACTAAAATGTCCACCACTACAGCTAACAACTTCTATAATCCTATCTCTTAAAGTCTGTGCTATATCTTTTAGCTCATCTGTTGTTTTGTTTTTAATCTCTAAATTTTGCATTGTCAAACCTTCGCTAGCCTTTTAGTCTTTGATGATCTTACTAAAAGTCTCAAAAAATCTATTATTTTGTTCATTTGTACCAATCGTTATTCTTATGGCATTGAGTCCATAGCTTGTAAGATCTCTTATAATTATACCTTTTTGAAGAAGCTGATTTGCTATATCTTTAGAAGAGTGATTTTCCATATAATAAGTAATAAAGTTTGTATAGCTAGGTATATATTTGATACTGTTTTCTTTTGCAAACTCTTCATATCTACTCATTTGCTCAAAGTTTTTTGCTATACACTCATCTACAAACTCTTCATCTTTTAGTGCTTCTATGGCTGCAGCTAGACTTAGTGTGGAGATGTTAAAAGGAGGTCTTAGTTTGTGTAAAACTTTAATAATCTCCTCATTTGCTATACCATATCCTACTCTCATACCACCTAGGGCATAGGCTTTTGAAAAAGTTCCTAGATAGATAGTGTTTGGATATTTTGTGATTACATCTTTTGCAACGATTTCTTTGTTTTTATCTTTATATTTTGCATATTCACCATAAGCACAATCAAGTATAACCAAAGTGTCACTATCTATGCTATCTAAAAACTCATATACATCTTTTGTATCTAAACACTCTCCTAGAGGGTTATTTGGTAAACACAAAAATATAACATCAGCTCCTTTTTGTTTATAAAGCTCTTTAAACTCATCAAGATTGTGTTCATGACTAGGAGTTCTTAGTATCGTAGCTCCTGTTAGTTTAGAATAAATCGCATACATAGCAAATGTTGTTTGACTCATAAGTACTTTTGATTTATCGTTACATTTTGAGTTTACACAAAACTCTAGTATTTGATCACTACCAGATCCTATGATGATATTGCTACTTTTTACATCAAACTTAGAAGCTAGTGCATCTTTTAGCTCAAAAAAACTATCGTCAGGATATAAAAAAGCTTTATTTGATATCTCTTGAAGCTTTTTTATTATCTTTGGTGAAGTACCATAAGGGTTTTCGTTGGATGCAAGTTTTACTACATCTTTACTATCTATACCAAACTCTCTTACTACAAGCTCTATAGGCTTTCCAGCTTCATAGCTTACTACATCATCTAAAACAGTGTTGAATTTCATATTACTCCAATTAGTTAAAATCAGCTTTTGCACTTAGCCCAGAGCTAAATGACTTTATTACAAATTGTATGCTATTTTCTAAGATTTTATTTACAAACTTCTCAAACTCATCTTCTTTTTGCCAAACAGCCTCACTTACACCACTTAAGTTTTTAAGTTCATATTGAGCTAAAGATAAGGTTCCTACTTCATCTATAAGTCCTACCTCTTTTGCTCCAAAAGAGGTAAAAATATGAGCATCAGCAAACTTTGTATGATCTTTTGGATCTAATCCTCTAGCACTACATACATCACTTACAAATAGATCATATGTTTGAGATATAACCTTTTGAATCTCCTCTTTTTCATACTCTTCCCATTTTCTAAAAGGAGTACCTGATTCTTTGTATTTACCCATCTTTTGTGTTTGAGGATAGATACCTAGTTTTGATATAAGTTCTTCTATATTAAAACTTTGAAAAATAACCCCAATACTTCCTATCATACTACCAGGGTTTGCTATAATTTTATCTCCCCAAATAGCAGAATAATATCCACCACTAGCCATAATCCCACTAGCATATACTATAACAGGTTTGAAGTGTTTTAGTTCTTTGATAGCATAAGCTATCTCTACACTTGGTGCTACTGCTCCACCAGGGGAGTCTATAACAAACAAAACACCTTTGATATTTGTATCATTTTGTGCTTTTTGTAGTTTATCTACTATTTTAGAGCTATCCATAATAGGACCACTAAGCTCTATTTTAGCCAAATTTGCTGGATTTGTTATCTCTTTTGTTGGAGATAAAATCAAAAATAAAATAGTCAAAAAAACAATAACCTTAAAGTACTTTAACATAAAATCAAAAATAGATTTTATAGTATTAAATAGCCCTCTAAACAAGCCTTTCTCCTTTGATATAAAGAGTATCTACTTTTTTTGTATGTAGAATCAATTGCAATAATATATCCTCTTTTTGGCAACTATCAGGTAAAGTTACACTTATAATGTCTGCATTAAAACCTTTTTTAAGGCTTCCTTTATCACTAAATCCAAGAGCCTTTGCTCCACCTTTTGTTGTAGCTAATATTAACTTTTGAGCTAAAAGATGAATATCTATATTTTTATGAATAAAAAGAGCATTTCTCATCTCATCCCAAAGTGATAAAGAGTAGTTTGAGCTAAGTCCATCAGTTCCTATGGCAAAGTTTTCATCTAAAAGATTTGTAAAATCAATCGTATTATTTGTTAAAAATCTATTTGATACAGGGGAGTGTATAATAGTTGCATCTAAGCTTTTTATTAACTTTAAATCATCATCTTTTGCATATGAACAATGCGTAAAGCTTAGCTTTTCATAAGATTTAAATTGATTTAAAAAATCCTCTTTGGTTGTTAAACTTTGAGTTTGGTTTAAAAACTCTTTAAAAAACTCACTCATTTTTCCACTTGAAGATTCAAGCCACTCATACTCCTCAGAGCTTTCTAAAAAGTGTGCAGTTATAGGTAAACTACCATCTTTAGCTAGTTTTAGTGTCTCTCTTATCAAAAAAGGGTGAACAGAGTAGGGTGAATGTATAGCAATAGCTGGTATAAATCTATCACTTTTGAACTCTTTTGCATTTTTTAGTTTAGCTTTAAAATCATCAAATAAAGTATCTATCATAGCAGGATTGCTACCTATTATTTCACTAAAATAGACTATATTTTGTTTAGCATTTTTTAAAGCTTCTAAGTCAAATCCATAGCTACTTATTGCTCCTATAGTTGTAGTACCACTTTGAAGCATATTAGTTAGTTTTTGCTCTATCAAAGATGTGGTTGCTTTTTCTATAAGCTCTTCTCTATTTGCTATCACACTATAAAGCCATGATATAAAGTTACCATATCTTAGAGTTGTTTGATTTGCACTAAACTCTAAATGAGTGTGAGAGTTGATAAGCCCTGGTAAAATAACACTATTAAGTCCTAAATTTTTTATAGATGTATTTGGATATTTTTGTTTGATATTTGCTATAGTATCTATATCTATGATTTTTGTATCAAATACTATAGCACTATCATTTATAATGGTGCTATCTTCATCACAAGTAACAATATAGTTAGCCTGAATTATGGTCATTTTTACTCTTGATCTTGTTTTTGTAATGCTTGATTTGCTTGTTGTTGAGCTTCTTGATAAGCTTTGATCTCATTTAAAACTTGCATAATAGCAATAAGTCCTAGATGATATCCAAGTGGTCCAAATCCAGATATTATCCCAGTTGTACTAGCTGCTGTTAGGGATTTTTGTCTAAACTCTTCTCTTTTGTATAGATTTGTAATATGTACCTCTACTGCTGGAAGGTTTACTGCTGCTAGAGCATCTCTTATAGCTATACTTGTATGTGTATAAGCTGCTGGATTGATAATAATACCTTGAACTGTACCCAAACACTCTTGGATTTTATCAACTATTTCACCCTCAAGGTTGCTTTGAAAAAACTCTATTTCAAAACCATTTTGTTCTGCTGTTGCTTGAAGTTGCTCATGTATATGTTCTAGTCTTGTTCCACCATAAAGATGTTGTTCTCTAACTCCTAACATATTGATATTTGGTCCTTGAATTACTGCTATTTTCATACTTATCCTTTTTGCATATGTAGTTTTATTTAAAATTAGCTAGTATTATACATTAATTTATATAAAATTGACTTTGAAAAGGGAAAATATGAATAATTATCTTTTAAAAAATGAAAATGCTATATATTATGAAAGCGGTTTTAGCTGTGATAATGTGTTTTTTCTATCTTTGGGGCGTGAGAAGTTTTTTATAACTGATCCTAGATATTCAAGTGAAGCAAAAGAGTGTGTAAAAGAGGGGATAGAGGTTGTTGAGACAAAAGATTTATATAAAAGCCTTAGGAATATAATAAGAAAAAACAATATTAAAAAACTTTTCTTTAATCCTTTGGATATAAGTTATGGTGATTATTTAGAAATTAGTAAAATCACAACTTTGTTTCTAAATCCTAAAAAAGAGTTTTCAAAAATAAAAAGAATAATCAAAAGTGATGATGAGATAAAACTACTGAAAAAAGCATCACTATTAGGTAAAGAGGGTTTTTTAAATCTTGCTACAAGGCTAGATAAAGGAATGAGTGAGTTTGATATAAACTATTTAGCAAAAGAGGCTCTTTCACACAAAGGTTTATATGATCTTAGCTTTGATCCAATAACAGCTATTGAAGCAAATGCTGCCAAACCTCATGCCTTGCCTATGAAAACAAAACTTTACAAAAATAATCTACTTTTAATAGATGCAGGGCTTAAGTATAAAAGATATTGTAGTGATAGAACAGTAACATTAAACTATAAATCAAATCTTGATATAGCTAATAGAAAACAAAAATTCAAAGATCCATTTAAGCAAAAAATCTATGATATAGTACTAAAAGCACAAGAAAAAGCTATAAGCAAAGCTAGAGCTGGTATGAAAGCAAACGAAATAGATAAACTAGCTAGAAGTGTTATAGAAGATGCTGGATATGGTAAATATTTTATTCATAGTACAGGACATGGAGTAGGGCTTGATATTCATGAATACCCTATTATTAGCCAAAAAAGTGATATTGTTATAGAGGAGAATATGGTTTTTACTATAGAACCAGGTATATATTTAGACGATAAATTTGGAGTAAGAATAGAAGATAGTGTAGCTATCCAAAATGGTAAAGCAGTGATTTTGTAAGACTTTTATCTTACCACTCCCTTACTATAGCATGACATCTTGAACAAGCATTAATTATATCAGAGTAAGCATTAGCAGCATCAATATATGCCTTTTGATCTAAGTTTATCTCTAAGACATTGCTATCGAGTGTTATTCTTTTTGATTGATTTTCTGCAACATTTACCATATGTTTTTTATCATGTGGAAGGTATTGTTCTATAAGTTTTTTATCAGAAAACATATTGTTTCCTTCTCTTAATAGCTCTAATCCCTCTTTGATATTATCTACTTCATTGTGCATAAATCCAAATGTAATAGAATCTATACCTTTTTGCATAATAGACATAGACTTTTGTAAGACATCATCAGCATTAGCAAGAGATAGTGTTACTATCCCTGCTAATAAAATCTTTTTTACCTTCAAGATTATAGATCTCTCCAGATTTTTGCTTTCCATAACCATGCAAATACTGCAAAAATTACTAAGTAAGCAAGAACTTTTACACCTAGAGAATTTCTTTCATCTTTATTGCTATCACCTACTTCAGACATATATGCTATAACTTGAGCTTCACTATCTTGTGTAAGTCCAACTCTTGGCATAGCTGTACCTTCAAGATGTTTTTGAGGATCATTGATAAACTCATGTAAGTATTTTTCACCTCTACTTATAACATGTTGAGAGATATCTGGTGGCAATTTACCCATATAAGCAGTTATTTCAGCTTTTGGAGTATAAGCAGCCATACTTCCACCCATCATATCACCATAGTGAATACTATGACATCTTTGACAAGCATCTGTAAAAACCTCTTTGTTTGTCATAGAAGCTGGTGCTATTGATTGTAAATAAGCTACAACATCAGCTATCTCTTCATCACTCATCCAATCATAACCTGGCATTGGGTGAGCTTTGTCGTCACCAAAAACATGATTTAGTTTTGATGCAGTTACTGGATCTTTGATAAACGCAGCAAGATAGTTTTTATCATAGATTAAACCAGAGCTTCCTAAATCAGGAGGTACTACACCATAACTAGCAGCTGCAGTTTCATGATCCATAACTGCTGGAAATCCTTGAGACTCTATAGAGTGACAAGCTGTACAGTTAGAAGCTACAAGTTCTGCACCGTTTGAAGCACTACCATTCATACCTTTTAATCCATCAACATCACCAAAACTATATTCAGCTGGTTCTACTGATGGGTGCATTTGCGAATGAGCAAAAGGCTCAATACCCCAATATGTAATAAGTGTTATAACAACTACAACAGCAAATATTTTTAATTCTCTCATAGAGCACCCCTTGCTTTTGCATCAGCTTTTGTAACAAAAGGTAATGCTATAAATAATCCCAAAAATGTAATAGATGAGAAGAATCCTACCCACGCATTTACACCTGTTGGAGGTAGTTTACCATAAACTGTAAGAACAATCAAATCTACCATCAATATCCAAAACCAGATATTAAATCTAGGTCTTTTGTGTGCTGGAAGAACTTCTGGATCTCTATCAATAAAAGGTAACAAGAAGAATATAATATTTGCAACACCAAATGCCATAAGCCCTAAGTCAAATGCTTTTATACCAGCTATATCAAAGAAGAAACCTCTAAGAACTTCATAACTCCATAAGAAATACCACTCAGGATAGATATGTGGAGGTGTAACCATAGAGTTAGCAGGTTCAAAGTTAATTGGATCCATAGCAAAACTATAGTGGTAGAAAACCAAATAAAAATAGAATATAAAGAAAATTCCAAGTACAGCGAAGTCTTTACTTAAAAATACAGGCCAAAATGGAATAACTTTTGATTCTTTTTTGTTTCCAGCTAGATATTTTTCTGCTTCAGTATCAAAATCTATCTCTTCACCCTCTTGATTGTTTACGTGAGGAACTCTTAAAGAGTAGAAGTGTAGAGCTATAACTCCCAAAATAACCATAGGAAGTAAAAATACGTGCAACATAAAAAATCTTGTTAAAGTAGCATCAGCAACGTTAAAGTCACCTCTGATCCAAACAACAAGAGCATCACCTATAAATGGAATACCACCAAAAAGGTTAGTAATAACCATTGCAGCCCAGTAACTCATTTGTCCCCAAGGAAGCATATAACCAGAAAAACCAGCAGCTGAGAATGTTACAAACAATAACATACCACTGATCCAGATCATTTCTCTACCTTTTTTATATGAACCATAATAAATACCAGTTAGCATATGTATATAGATAACTAAAAAGACAACAGACGCAGCAACACCGTGCATATGTCTAAACAACCAACCATAAGCAACTTCTTGCATAATTGTATAGTTTACACTATTAAACGCAAGATTTACATCAGGCTTATAATACATCATCAAGAAAATTCCGGAGATAACTAAGATCCCAAATGTAACAGCTAGAACAACACCCATTGCCCATAAAAAGTTTACATTTTTTGGAATCCAATATTCCGTCATCATAACTTTCATAAACTTGTTTGTAGCAAGCCTTTGGTCAAACCACTCACCAACTGAGTTCGCTTTTGTAAATTGAGCCATACCTTATCTCCTTATGCCTGTGCCATTTGTTTGTATTCTGGACCCTCTTCGCCTAAAACGATTACAGTTCCTTTTACACTAAATGGAGGAATATCAAGTGGTCTTGGAGGTGGTCCAAATGTATTTACTCCACTAGAATTAAATTCTCCACCATGACATGCACATTTCCACATCTCATCTTTCCATGCAGGAATACATCCTAAGTGTGTACAAAGTCCTATAGCTACAGTGTATCTATCGCTACCTATAACTAAGTCTCTCCCACTTTGTTCCATGGCATCAGTTTTTTTCAGGATAAATATAGGTTTACCCCTCCAAGTTACAGTACTTGGTGTTCCTGGTTTCGCATTTGATAGGTCTACTTCTGTAAATCCAGCAGCCAAAACACTTGGAAGCGGATCCCAAGTTTGTTTCATAGCTACCAATGAAGCAGCCCCACCTACAGCAGCAACTGCTGCAAATGAGTAACCAAGAAAGTCTCGTCTTTTTACATTGTCAGACATTTTCCTTCCTTAATTATAAATTTAAACGGCACATTATAGTTCTTTTTTGCTTAAAACTTATTGACTTAAGTCAAAGTAGAGGGTAGAATTGTAATAAAGAGATAAATAATAATTATTTATTAGTATAAAATATTATTTTTAAAAAGGAGTTTTTTTATCTTATTTATAAGTAAATGTTTATTTTTACACCAAGAAGGTGCTATTAAAGAGTCGTTATCAATCCCTGCTGTTACTCTTTGGTTTATGATATCATCAGTGAGCATTTGTATTGATTCTACGGTAGTTTTGATATAATCTTCTTCACTAATAGGAGTAAATTTTTTATTCTTATAATCTATTGCTAGTTGAGTATTATTTGTTACATATAAAGGATGTATCTTAATGGAATCTACATTTAATTCAATAATTCTCTTAACTGTATTTAACATCATCTCTTTTGTTTCGTTTGGTAACCCAAAAATGATATGTGCACAAATTTTGAGATTATATTTTTGTGTTTTTTTTATCCACTCTTCTATATTTTCATAGTTATGTCCTCTATTGATTAGATCTAAGGTTTCATTATAAATAGATTGTACTCCATACTCTACCCAAATTTCATTGTTTTGTTTTGAATTTGGATTGATTTGTTTGGATAACTCATCTAAAAACTCTAAAATCTCAATACTAACGCAATCACTTCTTGTACCTATACTAATACCTACTACATCATCTAGATTTAAAGCCTCCATATAGAGTCTTTTTAGGGTCTCTATAGGGGCATAGGTATTTGTAAATGATTGAAAATATACTATAAATTGCTTTGCTTTGAATTTTTGGTTTAATCTATTTTTTGTAGCATAATATTGCATTTTAAGCTGCTCTACTTGTAGCTCAAGGTATGGATTTTCCTTTTTGTTTGGATGAAGTTTAAATTTCTCTTTTGTTTTAGTCAAATTTGGACTAAAAGAGTCATTTTCACAAAAAGTACATCCACCCTTTGCTACAGTACCATCTATATTTGGACAAGTAAATCCACTTATACTAATAGGTACTTTATAGACTGTTTGTCCAAATTTGTTTCGAAAATACCTACCTATGGTATTGAGAATTTTTAGCTTTTTTTGCATTATTACTTTATAAAATACTCACCAGTAAAACTAGGAACAGAGTAGTTTCTATCTCTTCCAATACTATCTATCAAATCATCTAGGCTAAGATAATCTAATGAATCTGCTTCTATAAACTCTCTTACTTCTTCTTTGCTCATTTGTGCATTGATAAGCTCTTTTGTTGTAGGAGTATCTATACCATAAAAACATGGAAATTTAATCATAGGACTTGCTGATCTAACATGAACCTCTTTAGCTCCAGCATTTTTAAGCATTCTTACTATTTTTTTGCTAGTTGTACCTCTTACTATAGAGTCATCAATAACAATAATCACCTTATCTTTTATCAAAGATGGCATAGGGCTTAGTTTCATTTTGACTTTTAGTTCTCTCATCTCTTGAGTTGGCTCTATAAAAGTTCTTCCAACATAGTGATTTCTAATAATACCATACTCAAAAGGTATTCCACTTTCTTTGGCATATCCTAAAGCTGCTGGTACACCACTATCAGGAACAGGAATAACCATATCAGCTTTTATATCAAGATCTTTATCTTGTCTAGCTAAGGCTCTACCCATATTTTGTCTAGTAGTATATACATTTTTACCATCTATATCACTATCTGGTCTAGCAAAATAGATATATTCAAAAGCACATGGTCTAAAATCAGGTTCTTGAAGTTGTATAGATTCTGGTTCGCTGTTTTTTCTAAAAATCAGCATCTCCCCTGGTCTTACATCTCTTATAAACTCAGCATCAACTATATCAAAAGCACAAGTTTCGCTAGAGACTATCCATCCGCCACTTCTTAGTTTACCAAGACTAAGTGGTCTTACACCATGTTTGTCTCTTATAACAAAAAGTTTACTTCTACTTTGGATAATAAGGTTATATACGCCTTTTATTTCATCTAATGCTTCTATGATTCTATCTTGGAGTTTGTTTTTTGTAGATTTTGCTATTAGGTGTATAATGTTTTCTGTATCCATATTGGTTTGAAATATGGAACCTTCTTCTATAAGTCTAGTTCTTACCTCTTTTTTATTGATAAGACTACCATTTTGTACAACTGAAATCTCACCAAGCTTGTACCTAGCGTGGATAGGTTGTGCATCTGTAACAGGATCACTGCCCGAAGTTGCATAAAGGTTATGCCCTATGGCAATATCACCTTTTAGTGTTTCAAAAGATTTCTCACTAAATACATCTTTTACGAAACCTTTGCCTTTGATGGTATATATTTTGTTATTATAACCACTACTTATTCCGCTTGACTCATGACCTCTATGTTGCATCGCAAAAAGAGCGATAGAGGCGAGTTTGGCGGCATCATCATTGCCGTGAATTCCTACTATAGCACACATTGTTTTCCTTTGTTTTAAAGATTAGATTATAACCCTAAACAGTCGTTGATTGAATATAATCCATTTTCTTGATTTCTAAGCCATAAAGCTGCTCTTATAGCACCTTTTGAAAATGTATTCCTAGCCGTTGCTGTATGGTTTAGCTCTATAAATTCACCATCATTATAAAGCCCAACCGTATGACGGCCAACAATATCACCACCACGAAGTGCCATAACTGCTATTTCATCTTTACTTCTAGCACCTATTAGTCCATCTCTACCACTGATCCTTACACTATCTAGATCAAGTTCTCTAGCATGTGCAGCACTGTTTGCCAACGTCAAAGCTGTACCACTAGGGCTATCAACTTTGTACCGATGGTGTTGTTCAATGATTTCTATATCAAAATCTCTTAAAGCTTTAGAGGCTAGGGCTACTAGTTTATTTAAAACCGCAACACCTAGACTCATATTTGTAGCATATAAAATAGGAGTTATTTTACTTGCCTCAATAAGAAGATTTTGTTGATGTTTACTTAGCCCTGTAGTAGCAATAACTAGAGGTTTTTTGATATTATGCTCTATTATGCTATCTAAAAGAGCTTGAGTTGCTGTTGGTGCTGAAAAATCAACTACTACATCACAATTTTCTAGTAGTGTTTTGATATCATTTGTTACTACACACTCTTTTGGAAGAGCTTTTTTTATCTCATCATATACATGAACTGCTCCAACACAAGCTTCATTGTGTTCACTTAAATCATCTATTAGTAAACTTCCAACTCTTCCTGTGCTTCCAAGTATTCCTATTCTTGTCATACTTAATCCTTATCCTAAATAACTAATAACACTTAAAGCTGCTATAGCACCATCACTTGCTGCACAAACAACTTGTTTAGGAGCCTCAATTCTTAGATCTCCTGCTGCAAATAGTCCAGCTGTTGATGTTTTCATAGATAGATCTACTATTACCTCACCATTTGAGTTAAGATCACATAGATATGAGTTATCATCTTGCTTTAGAACACTATTTAATATATCTCTTCCAACGAAAACAAATATACCAGGAACTGGTAAATCTGTTATAGTCCCATTATCTCTATTTTTGATTTTAACTCCATTTACACCCATAGCATCACCGTAAACTTCATCTACTTCACTATTTAAAATAAACTCAATATTTTCTTGTTTTTGAGCATGAGCTACAGTATTTGGAGCTGCTCTAAATGTATCTCTTCTATGTACTAAATATACTTTTTTGCAGATTTTAGCTAGATAAGCAGCCTCTTCAAGTGCAGCATCACCACCACCTAAAACTACTACTTCTTTGTTTTTGTAGAAAAATCCATCACAAGTTGCACAAGTACTAACTCCTCTTCCAAAAAACTCATCTTCACCTTTGAAACCTGCTTTTTTAGGAACACTACCAGTTGCAACAAGAACTGTTTTTGCTTCTACTTCTTTGCCATCAGATAACATAAGAGTAAAAATATCACCACTTTTAGTAACTTTATCAACCATTACCATCTCATGTTTTAGTCCAAATCTTTGACACTGTTCAGGCCAACTTTGCATAAGCTCCATACCAGTCATAATACCAACTTGTCCAGGATAGTTCTCTATTTCACTACTTTGTGTTATTTGTCCACCAGGCATACCCATCTCAAACATAGTAACATTTTTAAGTCCACCTCTAGTTGCATAAAGTCCTGCTGTAAGTCCAGCTGGGCCACCACCAATAATAGCTAAATCTAACATAATATATACTCCATTGATATTGCATAAAAGCAAGTTTATTTTATTGTATTTGATATAATACAATAATTTTGATTAATTTTAAGAAGTTATCACTTTATAACAATAACTAATCTAAAAAAGCAGAACCTCTTTTATCTCTTGTTTCAGATTACTTATTGTTGTTTATATAAACACATAAACCAAGAGAGTAATTCTCTTGGCTTAATATTATAGTAGTGAGTTTAATTTATCAGCGTAAGCTTGTTTTGAAGCTGCACCAATCATTTGATCAACTACTTCACCATCTTTCATAAATAAAATAGTTGGAATTGATCTAACACCAAATCTTACAGCTAAATCTTGCTCTTCATCAGTATTTACTTTGCAAATATTTGCTTTTCCTTCAAAATCAACCGCCAAATCATCTATAACTGGAGCTATCATTCTACAAGGTCCACACCAAGGAGCCCAGAAATCAACCATAGAAACACCTTTACCTACTGTTGCTTCAAAATTTGCACTTGTTAATTCTATATATTTACCCATTTTATTTCCTTAATTATTTAATGTTAGAAATTATACCTATTTAAACTTTAAAAGATTTTTAGATAAAATATTAAAGTTAAAAAATTATAGATGGAATAAAGAAAATGGATATAAGAAAAGAGTTTTTAGAGTTTTTTGAAAAAAAACAACATAATATATATAATAGTATGCCTTTAGTGCCAGATGATCCTACATTATTGTTTACAAATGCAGGTATGGTACAGTTTAAAGATATATTTACAGGTGCAGTTCCAATACCACCAAATCCTAAAGCTGCTTCATGCCAACTTTGTTTAAGAGCTGGTGGAAAACATAATGATTTGGAAAATGTTGGTTATACAAGTAGGCATCATACACTATTTGAGATGCTTGGTAACTTCTCTTTTGGAGATTATTTCAAAAAAGAGGCTATTGCTTATGCGTGGGAGTTTATAACTGAAGTTATTAAGCTACCAAAAGAGAAACTATATGTAACAGTACATGATAGTGATGATGAGGCATATATATTGTGGCAAGAGCATATAGAAAAAGATAGAATCTACAAAATGGGAGATGCCGATAACTTTTGGGCTATGGGAGATACAGGAGCTTGTGGACCTTGTAGTGAGATATTTTATGATCAAGGAAGTGAACACTTCAATAGTGAAGATGATTGTATGGGTGGGGATGGTGATAGATTTTTGGAGATTTGGAATCTTGTATTTATGCAATATGAAAGAGATAGCAAAGGTGAGCTAAAGCCTCTTCCAAAACCTTCTATAGATACAGGTATGGGACTAGAGCGAATTACAGCTATTAAAGAGGGTGTTTATAATAACTATGACTCATCTATTTTTGAAGAGTTGATTGGTGCAATAGAAAAACTTAGCCCTAATAAAAAAAGTGATAAAAACATAGCAAGTTTTAGAGTAATAGCTGATCATATAAGAGCTGTTGGGTTTTTGTTAGCTCAAGGAGTTCTTTTTGATAAAGAAGGAAGAGGTTATGTACTTAGAAGAATAGCAAGACGTGCTATAAGACATGGATATTTACTAGGTATTAAAGAGCCTTTTATGTCAAAACTAGTAGATCCTTTGTGCAACACAATGGCTGGGCATTATGAGTTTTTAAATGAAAAAAAAGAGTTTATAAAAGAGCAAATGTTTTTTGAAGAAGAGAGATTCTTCAAAACTATTGCAAGTGGAATGAGTATATTTGAAGATGAATTAGCAAATTCAAAAGAGATTTTTAGTGGAGAGGTTGCTTTTAAGCTATATGATACTTATGGTTTTCCATTAGATTTAACGCAAGATATGTTAAAGGGCAAAAATCTAAAAGTTGATATTTTAACATTTGATAAACTTATGGATGAGCAAAAATCTGCTTCAAAAGCTTCTTGGAAAGGTAGTGGAGATAGCTCAAAAGAGGGTGATTTTAAAAAGCTTTTAGAAAAATATGGCAAAAATAATTTTGTAGGATATACTAACCTTTCATATGAAGTTGAGATTTTGGCTTTAATGGATGATGATTTTAATCTAGTAGATACTCTAGATACTGGTGAAAAAGGGTGGGTTATGTTAGATAATACTCCTTTTTATGCAGAATCAGGCGGGCAATGTGGTGATATAGGTGTTATAGAAAGAAGTAGTATGGTTGCTTTTGTTGAAGATACAAAAAAGTTTTTTGATATGAATTTATCTAGAGTATCTGTTAAATCTTCACTTAAAGTAGGAGAAAAGGTTTATGCTGTTGTCGCAAATAGAAGTGAGATAGCAAAACATCACTCTGCTACACACCTACTTCACTCTGCTCTTAGAATGGTTTTGGGTGAGGGTGTATCACAAGCTGGAAGTAGCAATGATGCTACTAGACTTAGATTTGACTTTACTTATCCAAAAGCTCTTACAAAAGAGCAAATTGATGAAGTACAAGATATGGTAAACTCTATGATAGCAAGAGCTATACCAGCTGATATTAAAGAGTTGCCTATAGATGAAGCCAAAAAGCTAGGTGCTATTGCTATGTTTGGTGAAAAATATGGTGATATAGTAAGAGTTATCGATTTTGGAGGGGTAAGTATAGAGTTTTGTGGTGGGACTCATGTAAGAAATAGTGCTGATATAGGAAGCTTTTATATCACAAAAGAAAGTGGAGTAAGTGCAGGAGTTAGAAGAATAGAGGCTGTTGTAGGAATAAGTGCTACAAATTATGTAAGATCAATAGTAGAAACACAAAATAAGCTTTTAGATGAGCTTAGAAACCCAGATTTATTGGGTGGTGTACAAAAATTAAAAGATCAAATAAAACAGCTTAAAGTTGAACTCTCAAATGCACTATCACAAACAAAATCAAAGGTTCAAGAGGAGGATATCAACGGAATAAAAGTAGTAGTTGATATTGTAGATGGTGGAGATATTAAAGCTATAATTGATGATTATAAAAATGGATATGATAAAGTTGCAATATTTTTGCTTCAAGCAAAAGATGATAAAGTAATGTTAGCTTGTGGTATCAAAGGAATTGAAGCAAATGCTGGTGATTGGATTAAAAATATAGCTCCAATTGTAGGTGGAGGCGGAGGCGGAAGAGCTGATTTTGCTCAAGCTGGTGGTAAAGATATATCTAAGATAGAAGAGGCCAAAAAAGCAGCTTATGAATATATACTAAAACTTATGTAAGCTTTACCTTTTTGGGTAAAGCTTTAAGTTTACAACACTATTAACTATAGTTTGTAGTTAATGGTCTATTTTTTACAAATAAAAATCTGTTTATCTGCTTTGTTTATACTATGAAGTCTAAAATCTAGTATTTGCTCTATTTCAAAACCAATTTTTAAAAGCTCTTTTTTTAAGAACTCATTTGTATGGTAATATTGTTTGATAGTACCTTGCTCTTTGGTGTAGCAATTATCACTGTTTTTATTAAATGTAGTAATATGTGTATTTAAAATATTATCTTCAAAATAAGCATCTACAGATATAAATATCTCATCTTTATCTATAGCTAAGCTTCCTTGAGCTATCTCATCAAAACCAAAAAGGGTATTGATATCAAATACAAAATACCCATTTAGATTTAGTGTTTGATAACATTTGTTAAAAAAACTATTTAGCTCTTTTGGTGGAATATAGTTAATAACATCAAAAATAGCTGTTTGCATATCAAAGTTTTTATTTAGTTCTTTTAGATCCATACACTCAACACAAAGATTCTTGGATTTTGCTATAGTGATTTGGTTTTGGCTTAGATCTATACCAAAACTCTCTATTGAGCTATCAAGTTGATTTAAAAATCCACCTTGTCCACATCCTATATCAAGTAGAGTTTTTGGTGAAATCTCATCAACTATACCTAAAAAAAGATTATGAAGTTTTGCTACTTCATCACTAAAATCAAGATACTGCTCTATTTTTGCATAAAGTTCTAAACCATTCATATATATTTTCCTAATTTGTTTTTAAGATCTAAAATAGCCTCTTTTTTAAGATAATAAGAGTTTTTATTGGCTATTAGATGTGCTGAACTATACATAATAGTCTCACCTACTTTAAGCCCATTTTGTTTCATAGTAGCACCTGTATCAACTATATCAACTATACAGTCACTTAGCCCAACTAAAGGGGCTAGTTCAATAGAACCATATAGTTTGATTATCTCTACAGCCATTGCTTTTTGTTCAAAATATTTTTTTGCTATTTTTTCATGTTTTGTAGCAACTTTAAGCTCACTTTTGCTCCAATCAAGCTCATCTTGCTCTTTTAGTCCTATAGAGACTTTGCATTTGCCTATTTGAAGATCTAAAAGCTTAATAAGATCAAACTCTTTTTCTTCTAAGACATCAAGTCCTACAACGCCTAAATCAGCACTACCATACTCTACATAAGTAGGGACATCTTGGTTTCTTACATTTAAAAATTTAAATCCAGATTTTTCTAAAATAAGTTTTCTATCTTCAAATATAAATTTTTCATTAAATGCTTTTTCGAAAATATCTAAAGTCTCTTCAGCTATTCTTCCTTTTGGTAAAGCTATAGTTATCATAATATATCCTTTGTTAAGCTTTTCATTGCTTTAAAGATTAAAGCCTCATCATAGATTGCATTGTTAATATGTGGTAAAATCATCTTACCATCACCACCTGTTATATAAATATTATTGGATAAACCAGAGGTTTTTAATAAAGGTAAAATTATAGCATTAAATATAGCATAGTTTATCCCATCTTTTGTGTTATTTGGTATAGAGTTGTACTCTTTAAATTCTAAATCAACTTCTAACTTAGAAGAGATATTTGGATAGATTTTACACATAGCTTTAATCCCTGGTAAGATATATCCACCTAAATGAGAAGAATTTTTCATTATATCTACAGTTATAGCACTTCCTGCATCTATAATAACTCCTTCTTGAATAAAACTACAAAGTACTGCTCTATCAACGCCCAAACCTATATATTGTGTATTTAGTTTAATATGGCTTGATAAATCTTTACTTAAGGGATAGTGTTTTAATAGATTTTGTTTTCCTATTTCATTGACACTTATATAATAGATAGTTTTTTTTGTATCAAATAGAGGAAAAGAGTCACTTTGTATATCTATTTTTTGAATATCATTATTATAAAAAAAACTTATTGTACTATTGCCAATATCACATAAAATCATTATATACTTTCCATTTTTGTTCTAAAAAACCATTTTTTGCTTTTGTACATAAAGGTGATGATATAAATAAAGACTTATATCTATATTCATGTCC
>JAAYJJ010000075.1 GCA_012522985.1 Aliarcobacter butzleri | reverse complement strand
AACTCTCTTAGAGAAATAACTAAGATGCAAATCTAATAAAAGGGGTCTATTATGGGTTTTTTTGATGGATACAATATCTCAACAAGCGGTATGAATGCTCAAAGAGAAAGAATCAATATAGTAAGTGCAAACTTAGCAAATGCTCAAACAACCTCTACTATAGGTGGTGGACCATATAAAAAGCAAAATATTGTTTTTGAAGAGCTTTTAATGCATGAAAAAGAAAGAAGTAAAACTATTAAAAGCCCTCATAATATAGAACAAACTACTCTAAGAGGGGTGGGTGTAAAAACCATAACAGAGTCTTTGGATAATCCTGTGATGAGGTATGAACCAAGCCATCCTGATGCAAATGAAAAGGGTTATGTTGCATATCCAAATATTAATCCTGTTGTAGAAATGACTGATTTAATAGAAGCACTTAGAACTTATGAATCAAATATCGCAGCATTTCAAACACATAAAAATATGGATAATAAAACATTAGAGATCCTAAAACAATAAAAGGATAAGAGATGACACAAGAGCTATCTTTATTTGATACACTGTTAAATACAAGTAAACAAAAAGTAGGTGAGTCAAAAACTCAAAAAGAGGGTAGTTCTTTGTTTGATGATATGTTAAAAAATATATCACAACAACCAGACACATCTACTAATTTAGCAAATAGTTTTGAAAGTGAAGTTGGACTTGAAGAGGTGTTTAAAGAGGGGCTTATAAAAGAAAAACCTATCAAAATAGAGCAAAAAAATATCCAAGAAAGCAAAAATACTCAAACTCTTATAAAAGAATCTGAAAATAAGGCTATAGATACAAAAACTATTGTACAAAATGAGCAAATACCTACACAAGAAGAAAAAGAGCCAATACCATCAACAAACTCATCTTTAGAGATTTTAAAACAGGTAAATAATCTAAAACAAGATAAAGAGAGTAAAGTTGATATAGATAAAACAAGTAAAAATAGTGTTGATTTAAAAACTATAATACCAAGCTTAGAGCAAGATAATATAAAAGAAGAGTTACCTAAAAAAGAGCAAGTTCAAAAAGAAGAGATAGTTGAAGCTAATCAAAGTAAAAATAGTGATAAAAAAGATCTTCAAGAAAATGTTTCTATAAAGCCAATAGAGATAGATAAAAAAGAAAGCATTAGTAAAAATAATGAACTACCTATAAAAGATAAAGAGGATATAAGTCTATTAGACAAGCTTATAAAAGAGGCACTACCTAAAATAAAAGAAGAGATTAATCATCAAGGACAAAAACCAAAAGAATTAAGTGGTGTAGAGATAATAAAAGATATCTCTTTAGAAGAGAGTAATAAAATAGAAAAAAGCCCTATAAAGAGCGTAACTACAAAAGATCAAAGCAATATAGAAAAAGAGCCACTTTTAGTACAAGATCAAGATACCCTAGATCAAAAAAAGAGTCTAGATAGTACTATAGATAAAAATATAAATAATATAACTATCAATATAGATAGTAGTGATAAAATAGCTCAAGATAGTAAAGATTTAGCCAAAGTAGAGGCTATAACAAATAGACAAAACTTATCAAATATAGCTGTACCACAAGAGCTTTTGATATCACAAGAAGTTGTAAAAACAGAAGAGATAACTACAAGTGAGATAAACACAAACAGTAAAATAGAGTCTAAAGTAGAAAAAGATATTAGTTTATTGGATAAGTTATTACAAGAGTCTTTAAAAACAGTTTCAAAAGAACAAAATAGTGCCTTAAAAGAGTTTACAAAAGAGATGTTTGTAGATGAAAAGATTTTGGTAAATATCAAAGATTTAGATAATAGTGCAAAAAGTGAGCTATTAGAAAGTATATATAAAAGTTCAGTTTCTAAAAATATCTCATTGGCTGCTATTTCTAATGCCTTTAATGCAAAAGAGATAGCCCTAAATGCTAGTAGTGTGGGTGATCTTCAAAAAAGTGCAGATATGTTGGGGTTAAATTTAGAAAGTGTTGAAGATTTAAGTAGTGATGATATGTTAGAATCTAATATAGATATCAAAAAAGAGAGTTTAAAACAAAGTGATATAAGTATAGCTAGAGCAGCAATAGAAAAAAGCTATGATAATAAGAGATTTGATATTAAAAATGAATTGATATTTGATAATCTTGATAATAAGATAAATAATACAAATCAAGTAAAAAATGAATATAATGAAACAACTATACAAAAGGTTGTAGAGATACAAGTAAGTGATCTTGAAGTAGAGCAGATTCAAAGTAAAATAATAGGAGCAAAACAAAGACTTAGTTCTATGATGTCTGATGTAGCAAGGGCTATGTATGCAAACTACAAGCCACCAATGACTGCTTTTAGGATCTCTTTAAATCCAGCAAATCTAGGGACTATAGCTATTTTGATAAGATCTCAAAGAATAGATAATAGCCTAAATATTAGTATGAATTTATCACAAGCCTCAACACATGAAGCAATGATTTCAAATCAACAAGAGTTAAGAAATGCTCTACAAAGAAGTTTTGATAATAGTAATAATTTTGAACTTGAGTTTAAGCTAGATCCAGATGGACAAAATCAAAACTCACAAGAAAATAAACAAAATAATCAAGAAAATAAAGAAAATAGACAAGAAAAGGATGAGGAGTTTATCTCTTCAAGTGAGATTATACAAACACAAAAAGAAGCCAAGTATAGTGCAACTTATTTCTAAATAGAGATAAACTTTTATGCAGGAGTTAATATCTTTATTTGATGAGGTGGTTTTATATAACTTTATGATGCTTTTTGCTAGGGTGTTGGCATTTGTTGCATTTATGCCTATTTTTGGGCATAATAGTGTAAGTGCAAATATTAGAGTCTCTTTTGCACTTTTTTTGTCTTTGTTTTTATTTCCTATGGTAAAAATCAATTATGAGATTGATCAAATAAGTTTTATAGATGGAATTATAGGAGAGATTACTCTTGGTCTTATAGGTTCTATGTTTTTTACAGTACTATTTGCTGCTATTAGGATAATAGGGGATTTTGTAGCCTATGCTACAGCACTATCTATGGCAAATATGTTTGATCCAGCTAGTGGAACACAAGAAAGCATTGTAAGTAGATTTTTATATATAGTAGCTATATTGTTTTTTTTTAATTCAGGTATGTATGAAACAACAATAGTTATGTTAAGTAGTAGTTTTAATATGGTAGAACTAGGAACTTTTAACTTATATAGTGTTGATGGTATAGGTATAGCTATAGTAGAGATAAAAAGGATGTTTGCTTTTTCTTTTTCTTTTGCCTTTCCACTCTTTTTTATAGCTTTTGTGCTAGATGTTTATTATGGATATGGTACAAAGTCAATGCCCGCTTTTTCACCTTTTGTTATCACTTTTCAGTTAAAGTTTGCATTGATCTTTTTGTTTATGATGTTTGCTTTGGATATGATTATGGAAGCTTTTAGAAACTATTTTATAGATATGTTTAGTTATTAAGAACTAGGATTTAATATGGCTGATGAAGAAGAAAAAACAGAAGAACCTACCTCCAAGAAACTTGACGATGCCAAGGGTGAGGGTAATGTTCCTAAATCTATGGAAGTAACAGGGGCTACTATACTCTTTTTTGGAACGCTTTTTTTACTCTTTTTTTCTGATTTTTTACTAAAAGAGATACAACGAATAATGTTTTATACCTACTCTTTTATAGGAAAAGAGCTAAATTCTTTGGTTTATATAAAGATAATAGGACATATTTATGAATCAGTCATTTTTGCATTAGCTCCTTTGCTTCTTACTATACTTTTGTTTGCTATAGTAGCAAATCTTGTTCAATTTGGGTGGGTAGCAGTACCTATAAAGCTAAAATTTGAAAACCTTAATCCCATAAGTGGTATAAAAAATATATTTTCACTAAAAAAACTCCTTGAAGCACTAAAGCTTACTATAAAATTAACTATAATATTTATAGTTATGGTAGTACTATTTATGATATATGGTGAAGATATTTTACATATGATGGACAAAGGATTAAGTGATACTTTAGATGACATTCATACTCTTTTAATCTTTTTTTTATCTACAATTTTGCTTATTATTATAATTTTTGCTATAATTGACTATTATTTTACTCACTTTTATTATATGAAATCTTTAAGAATGAGTAAACAAGAGATTAAAGATGAATATAAAAATATGGAAGGGGATCCTCAAGTAAAATCAAGGATTAGAGGTATCCAGATGAAGATGGCTATGAGGAGGATGATGTCAAATGTTCCTGATGCAGATGTTGTTATAACCAATCCAACACATTATGCAATAGCCTTACAATATGACAATCAAAAAAATGCAGCTCCTATGGTAGTGGCAAAAGGGATAGACTTCTTAGCTTTACGGATCAAAGAGATTGCTATGGATAATGATATTCCTATAATAGAAAATCCATCTTTAGCAAGAGCTATATATGATCAAGTAGAGGTTGATAGAGAGATTCCAGAGGAGTTTTATAAGGCAATGGCTGAGATTTTTAGTTATGTTTATGAGTTAAAAAAAGGTAAAAAATGAGAATAATTTTTGTACTATTTTGTACTATATTTTATTTGTATGCAGAAAAAGATTTTACATATAGTTATATAGGTATAGATGGACATCAAATCTCTTTTTCTGAACAAAAAGCAATCTTAGATGGATATGAGCATCTAAAAGCTATTTCTACTATCTTTAAAGAAGGAAATATTGATTTAGCCCTAGATAAGATTATAGAGATGGAAAATTCAAATAAAATAGATATTTTAAACTCTCCTATTATTTTGCTAAAAAGTGAAATAATGCTTAAAAAAGAGGCAAAAAGATACTCCATAGATGGCTCAAATGCTCTAGAGAAGGCTATTAATTCATCTATTATACATGAAGATGATTTACCAAGAGCTTATATGCTATTGATAGATATGTTTTTAAAAATCAATAAACTAGATGAGGCTGAATATTTTGCAAAAATGTTATCAAAAAGCTTTGATGATCCACTTATTCAAGCATATGGTACAATATATCAATCAAAACTTTTTACATATAAAAAAGAGTATAAAAAAAGTACTAGAATGTTATATGATATTTTAACTAAAACAGATGATTTAGATGTTGCTACTATTGTAGCTCAAGAGCTATTTGATGTGTTTTTATTAAATGAAGAAGAGAATAAAGCATATGATTTGATTATGCAAGTTATAAATAATAATATAAGCTTTTATATAAATAATAGTTATGAAGCTATGGAAAAAGTTAAAAAAATGCAAGAGCATAATATGCCAGAAGCTGCTGCAAAAGTATTAGAAGAGTTAATAGAACATACTAGTAGTCCTTTTTTGCTAGAGGAGTTTAAATACCGCTTAGCAGTTTCATATATGGATATGTATTATTAAATAAAGAGTATTTACAAAAAGCAAAAACTCTTTTTGAAGAGCTATATAATAGCTATAGAGATGGAAGATATGCCAAAAACTCCAAAATCTATATAGATGAGATTTTGATGAGAGAGGGTAAGCTTGAACCTATGATTTTGGTGGAAAGATATCCAGAATCTTTTGCAATAGAGCAAAAAGTTTTGGTTCAAGAGCTTATTAATCTAACACAAATAAAAGATTATGATAGTATTTTAAAAGCAAAAAAAATCTACGATAAAATACCAGATTCTATTATGAAAAAATTTGCTTATAATAATATAGATGAGTTATATAATATAGTTATGCTTAATATGGTGAGTGATTATATAGAACAAAATAGATGTAAAGATATATTGAAAGTTGTTAATTATATCAACGATGAGACTTTTTATAAAATCATAGAAGATGAAAAAAGAGCAGATGGGTTTTTTAGATGTATGGTTGATTATCCAAATGAGAAGTTTTTTTATCTAGCAAAAGAGAGTTATAATAGCTCTAGAGATGCTAAAATCTACTTTTCTTTAGAACAAGCTGCTATTAATCTAGGATTGTTAGATGAGGCTTATAATCTTAGCCTAAAAGTAGAAATGGTAAATAATCCAACTATAAATAAAGAGGAGTTTTTATATAAGTTTTTGATTTTAAGTCAAAAAGATGATAAGTTTTTATTAGATAGATTTTTTGCAAATGCTCAAAAAACACCAGATCTAATAGAGTATAATGAAAAAAATCCTATGATTTTGGACTTTTATTATAGATACTATTTTTATCTTTTAAAACAAAAACAAAATAAAAAGGCTCTTGAAGTGTTAAATGAACTCTATCAAAAACAAGAGAGCTTTAATGCTATGATATACTCTCCTTTTGTAGAGATGGAGCTATCTAAAAATGAGTTTGATAAAAAAGAGTATAATAAAGCTCTTTTATTCCTTGATGAGGGAGTGCAAAAAAGCAGACTAATCAAAAATGAAGATCTTGTTAAGATCTATTATGAAAAAGCAAAAATCTATAAAAATATGCTTAACTTTGATCTTATGCAAGAGTATGTAGATAAATGTATAGAAGTTGAAGGCTTAGAGAATAATCTCTATCAACAGATGTGTAGAAGGTTATAATGGTAGATTTAGAAAAGTTTATAAACTCTATTGATAGTACAAATTTGGTTATTCCTTTTGGAAGGATCAAAAATATAACGGCAACTACTATTATAGCAAATGGTATAGATGTAGCCGTTGGTGATACAGTAAGAATAGAATCAGAACAAAATCTATATAAAGTTTTGGGGATGATAACAGCTATTGAGGGTGAAAACTTTAAAATAGTTCCTTTTTCTTTTATAGATGGTTTTAGGATAAATGATAGAGTCTTTTTACAAAAAGAAGGACTTGCTATCAACTGTGGTTATGGGCTTTTAGGAAGAGTACTAAATGCCCTAGGTGAGCCTATAGATAATGGTGGAAAGGTTCAAGATGTACCTTATACATCTTCACTAAATAAGCCTAGTATTCCTCCACTTGAGCGGGGAGTTATCAATAAAGTTTTTGCTACAGGTGTAAAAGCCATAGACTCTATGCTTACAAGTGGCAACGGGCAAAAAGTAGGTATATTTGCAGGAAGTGGGGTTGGAAAATCAACCCTAATGGGTATGATAGTAAAGGGTTGTGAAGCTCAAATCAAAGTAGTTGCTCTTATTGGTGAAAGAGGTAGAGAAATACCAGAGTTTATACAGTATAACTTAGGCGGTAATCTAGAAAATACTGTTATTATTGCTGCAACTAGTGATGAGTCTGCTTTGATGAGAAAATATGGAGCTTTTACAGCTATGGCGGTTGCTGAGTTTTTTAGAGATCAAGGACATGATGTACTGCTTATTATGGATAGTGTTACAAGATTTGCTATGGCTCAAAGAGAAATAGGGCTTTGTACGGGTGAGCCACCAGTAAGTAGAGGCTACCCACCCTCTGTT
>JAAYJJ010000074.1 GCA_012522985.1 Aliarcobacter butzleri | reverse complement strand
TTTTCCTCTTCACCATATAAGCTACTAACACTTTCAACTGTTGGAGCTATTAGCTTTAGGGTATCATATTTATTATCAAAAATCTCAACATAGCTCTCATATGGTTGCATGATTATTATCTCTTTTGCATCTAGGTTTGAAAAAAGTGCTATAGCTTCATCTGTTGCTTGTTTGAGGTTTCTAAAAGAGACTATATTTCCTTGAGATTTTTGTTCATTTAGTATTCTATTTGTTCTACTAAAAGCTTGTATTAGTCCATGATATTTTAGGTTTTTATCAACATAAAGAGTGTTTAATGTTTTACTATCAAATCCAGTCAAAAACATATTTACAACAAGTAAAATATCTATCTCTTTTTGTTTTACTCTTTTTGAGATATTGTTATAGTAGTTATAAAAGCTTTGTGAATCTTTTGTAGAGTATTTTGTGCCAAACATCTTGTTATAATCTTCTATAAACTCATCTAGTTTTTCTCTTGTGTGTTTGTTGATATGTTTTTCATCTACATATGCACCATCAGACTCTTCTAGCTCTATTATACCCATGGCATCTTTGTCATCTTCGTTTGCACTATATGAAAATATAGTAGCTATTTTTAGATTATGCTCTTTATTTTTAAAAGCCTCATAATATTTAATAAGCATATTTACACTACTTACCGCCATCATAGCCGTAAACTCACGTGAATGAGTCTTTCTATCGTGATTTGCTAGGATATAATCAACTATCTTTTCTATCCTATCATCACTTTCTAAAAGCTCTTTAGTATCGATATCCTCCACGGCTATATCTATATTTGTAGCACTAGATTCTTTTTGTTTATATTTTCCGATATACTCAACACTAAATTTTAAAACATTTTCATCATTTATAGCATCAGTTATTACATATTTATGCAAACACTCATCAAAAAGCTCTTTTGTGGTTCTTTTGCCCAAAGCATTGCTTATTGCATTTTCTACAAATATAGGTGTTCCTGTAAAGCCTATCATCTGGTTTTTAGTAAAAAACTTTGTAATATTTTGATGGGTTTCACCAAATTGGCTTCTATGACACTCATCAAAAATAAATACTATATTTTTATCTTTTACTTTTCCCATCTTTTCTAAGTATCGTTTTTTTGAAATTGCAGTATTTAGCTTTTGGATAGTTGTAACTATAAGCTTTGTATCATCTCCAAACTGTTTTACTAATGTTTTAGTATTATCAGTTCCATCTACACTACCATCACTAAAGCTATTGAACTCTTTTGTAGTTTGGTAGTCTAAATCTTTTCTATCAACCACAAACACAACTTTAAATACTTTTGGTAGTTTCATCAATATTTAAGCCGCTTTAAAAGATGTTAGAGTTTTTCCACTTCCCGTGGTGTGCCAAATGTAGCCGTTTTTATCTGTATCTCTAACTTTTTCTATGATAGCCTCTACCGCCCAAAACTGATAAGGTCTTAGCACCATTAGTATCTTTGGAACTTCAGCTAAAACTATATATTTACAAATCATCTTAGATAGGTGACATTTTTCTAGAAAAACTTGCGTGAAATCTTTTAAACAATCTATTCTATTGTTATCCTTATCACTCCAAAAAAATGTTTGTTTGAAGTTCATAGCTTCTAGTTTGCTATTTGCATAATATTTTGTATTAACACCATTTGAGATGACAAATATCTGTATATAGTTAAATAGTGCATTGTTTGCAGAGTATGAGTGTCTTTTGTATCTAAGTGTTTGATTAAATGCCTCTTTTAGCTCCAAGCCTCTTCTTTTTAGCTCTATTTGACAAAGAGGAAGACCATTTATGAGAAGTGTTACATCATATCTGTTTTTATAAACTCCATCAACACTTATTTGTGAAGTTACTTGAAATATATTTTGACACCAATGTTCAGAGTCCAAAAACTCTATATATTTGGTAGTTCCATCATCACATGGCAAGGCAAATCTATCTCTTAAAATCTTTGCTTTTTCAAAAACATTACCTTTGTTTAGATGATTTAGTACTCTTTTAAATTCACTATCACTAATAGTTGTTTTATTGTGTTTTTCTATTTGATTTTTTAGATTGTTTTCTAGCTCTTTATCATCTTTTATAACAACTCTTTCATAGCCTAAAGTTTGGAGTTGTTTAATTAAATTCTCTTCTAGTGTTGCTTCGTTTTGGGGGTTCATCTGCTCTCCTATATAAACATCTGTTGCAAAAGTGCTTTTTTAAACTCTTTTGTTTTTTCTAGTATTTTTTGATTTTCTTCTATTTTATCATCTATTGAAGATAAAAAGTTTGCTATTTTATTTTGTTCTTCAATACAAGGAAGTTTAACTTTAAAGTTAGCCATATCTTCAAAATTTAGACTATCTCTAACACTTCCTGAACAACTTACTTTAATAAGATGTTTAAATCTATGAGTTTGATATAAATTATCAAAGAAAATAGGATTTAATTTCTCTTTTAATTTAAAAACAACATACATAGGGCTAACTATACCTATATCAAAATTTTCTAATCTAGCAATAGAACCTACATTTATTCTTGATGGATTATAGGCATATTCATTCTTTTCAACTATTTTATACCCTGAAGTATCTTTACTGGCAACTTCATAGCCATCAAATTGTTCATCTTGAGTAATAAAGCCTTTTTTATTACTAACACTTAATACTAAATTTATTGAATTTTCTTTATTTTTATGAGTTTTGTGTGTTAAGTATTTTCCTAGTTTTATTTCTTCCCACTTTGGAAACTCATCTCCATTATCATCTTTAAATCTAACTTCTTGAGAGAATATCTTTTGCATTATCCCTTTTTTGTACTCTTGTAGTAGTTCATCTTTTTTTGTAAGTTTTTCTATTTTCTTATCAACACTAGTTAAAAAAGAAGCAATTTTTTCTTGTTCTTGTTTTTGTGGAAGTTTTATTTTTAGTGTTGAAATATTATTTTTAGTAAAACCTTTTATAGAAGTGCCTTGATTAAAACTCTCTAAAACACTTTTTTTAGTTTGAAATAAATATCCTAAATAATAACTATTTGTATTTTTTGGAATAAA
This sequence comes from Aliarcobacter butzleri, assembly GCA_012522985.1. Classification (GTDB taxonomy): domain Bacteria; phylum Campylobacterota; class Campylobacteria; order Campylobacterales; family Arcobacteraceae; genus UBA6211. The sequence goes on along the minus strand of JAAYJJ010000074.1, from coordinate 291 downwards.
ATTTGTGAAATCTTGACTTGTACATAATTCATCTTTATTAATAGCCAATTTACCAACTCCAACTCTAGAAACAAACAATATACTATTTTTAGGAATAAGTTTTGTAGCTGATTCTTTTATAGATATTTGATTGATAAATCTACTTATATTTATTTTATGAATATTGTCTTCTAAAATATCAGAACTAGAAATCCAAGGAATATTACCTTCCCAATAAGATTCATTTCTTCTACTTGGAGTGCCTCCACCTAAAAAAGATCCTAAATCATTTAGTGTTTTCTCTTCCCACTC
>JAAYJJ010000073.1 GCA_012522985.1 Aliarcobacter butzleri | reverse complement strand
ATATTTTTAGTCTTACAGATGCCAATACTTTTTAATAATACTCTAAGATTTAACATCACCATGGGCAAAGATGATATAAGTGATGAGGAGATTTATAAGGCTTTAAAAATAGCTCAACTTGATGAGATGCTTTTATCTATGCCAAATGGACTTGATACTATGGTAGGTAAGATGGGTATAAGACTTAGCGGTGGACAAAGGCAAAGATTATCCATAGCTAGAATGATTATAGCAAATCCAAGTGTTGTAATATTTGATGAATCAACATCAGCACTTGATGTATATACTGAAAATAGACTTTTTCTTGATTTAAAAGAATTTTTAGCAGCTAAAACTGTTATAACTATAGCTCATAGGCTAAGTACTGTTAAAAATGCTTCCAAAATCTATGTACTTGATGATGGAGTTTTAGTTCAAAGTGGTAGCCATAATGAACTAGAACTAAAAGAAGGTCACTATCAAGAGTTTGTTAAACAACAACTCATCTAAAACTATATATTATATTCGAGAGTTGTTTAATTAATGAAAAAAATATAAATAGTATGATATAGTCTCAAAAAGATATTATTTTAAGGATTAGTTATGTCACTGTTTAGATCTTTGTATTTTAGAATGAGTGTTATGCATATTGGTGGTATTATTATTTTACCTTTGATTGCTCTATTTTTAGTTGATAATTTTTTAGCACAAGCTATCTTGATAATACTTGCTATTGGGCTTATTTTCCATGAAGTTGATGAGAGGATCAATGGTAAAAATCTATCTAGTAAACTTGCAGAGTTTTTGGAAAATATGGATAATTCCAATCAAGCTTTTGATATAAATACAAATCTTGCAAGTGAATACTCTTTGATAAAAGATATTATTGATCAAAGAGAGTTAAAACAACTTGAAAAAAACAAACAAGAAGCAAAGTTTATACTTGAAGCAAAAGATATATTAGAAAAAGTAAAACATGGCTCTTATGATAAAAGTATTAGATATAGTACCTCAAATGACTCCTTAGAGGAGTTTAAAGATGTGGTAAATGATATGATTACAACTACAAAAGAGCATTTTAATCAAATCAACTCTGTTTTAAATGAGTATATTAACTACAACTATAAAAAAGATCTAAAAGTAGATAACCTAGATAAAAATGGTGATTTTTATAAGCTAATAATCTCTATCAATGAACTAAAAAATGCTATTACAACTATGCTTGGTGAAAATCAATCAAATAGCCAAGAGTTACAAGAAACTTCATCTATTCTAAGTCAAAATGTTAAACAGTTAAATAACTCCTCACTAGAAGCTCAACATAGTTTGGAAAAAACAACATCTATAGTCCAAAGAGTAACATCAAGTATAGAATCAACCTCATCAACAGCTTCAACTATGTCGGCTCTGGCTACTAAACTTGCAAACTCTTCACAAGAGGGGCAAATCTTAGCAAATAAAACAACAGAATCTATGCAAGATATCTTTACAAAAGTTCAGCTTATTAATGACTCTATTACTATTATAGATGAGATAGCTTTTCAAACCAATATTCTATCACTTAACGCTGCCGTTGAAGCAGCAACAGCAGGTGAAGCAGGAAAGGGCTTTGCTGTAGTTGCAGCAGAGGTGCGAAATCTAGCATCAAGAAGTACAGAAGCAGCACGTGAAATCAAAAATCTAGTTGAAGAGGCATCAGTAAAATCAAATGAAGGAAAAGATATAGTTTTTAGTATGATAGAAGGGTATAAAAATCTAAATGCAAATATCCAATCAACTATAGAGCTTATCAAAGAAGTAAGCCAAGCTTCACATGAGCAAAATTCCAATACTAAAGAGATAGACCATATAATAAATATTTTAGAAGAAAATCTTAAATCAAACCTTGAAGTATCTAAAGATTTAAGTCAAATATCGGACAATACCTCTATAGTAGCAAATAAAATTTTACAAGATTTACAAAATAAAGAGTTCTAAAAGATAGGAAATCCCCTATCTTTTACCAGTTTTTACCTTTGTTTAACTCTTTAAATTTTGCCATATTGATAAGAAAAAACTCCCCATCTTGATATAAAAATCTTATTCTATTTTCATCATCAAAAACTTCTTCTTTATCGCCTAAGTGAACTTTTAGATGTCCATGTCCTGCTAAAATAAGCTGATTTCTTGATGTATCTAGCTCTATTGGTTGTTTGCTTAAATAATCTTTTTTGGAATAATCATCTAAATAAATAACTCCTAGCCAAAGTTCTTTTTGAGGAACTACTATAACCTTAGTAGAAATTACTTTTTGAGTATCGTTTTTTTCTATCTCTATTTGTTCATCTTGATGGATTATCTCTTCATTTATTGTTGTTTCTTTTAGATCTAAATTAGTACTATCTACAACTTTATCTTCTAAAGAATCATTACTCTTTTCTTGGTTTAACTCTTCATTTGTATTATCTACACTTTCATCATCAACACTATTTTCTACATAACTATCACTATTATCACTTATACTACTATCTACTTGTTGAAAACTATCATTAGAACCATAGTTTTGAGTGCTTGTTATATCTGTATTAGCTACGATTTTTTCCTCATAATCGCTACTACTAGTAAAAGGAACAAAAAGATATGCTACAATAATAAGCGATAAAAAGCCTATAGCTATAATAATATTTTTATTAAGCTTATTTGATACTGGTTTATACATATCAAGTTGTTTTTGCATCTCTTCTTCTTGTGAGTCAAAAAATCTTGTAGCCTCTTCTTTAAACTCGCTTAAGTCTAAGTTAAACTCTTTTTCTAATATCTTAATATATCCAAGAGTTTTGAATTTATTTAGTTTTTTAAAGTTTTTATCAAAAAGACACTCTATAGTTTGATGTGACATATAGGTTTTTTGATATATAGTTTCTATATCTATACTTTTTAACTTTTCAAAATCACTCATTATCCCCTCCTTTTAGTAATTTGCCATGATTTTATCTATATTTTCCCATGAAAGCTTATCTTTATCTGATGGTTTAAATATATGATAAACATATCTTGCAAACATATCTGTTTCTACATTGACTTTTGTACCTACTTGATAGTTTTTAAAAATAGTATTTTTTATGGTATGCGGTATAATAGTAAGTCTAAAACTATCACTAAATACATCATTTACGGTTAAACTCACTCCATCAATAGTAATAGATCCTTTAGGAACTACAAACTTTATAAACTCTTTTGGTATTTGCATATAAAAGTCTATACTATTTCCATTTTGTATGATTTTAGTGATTTTTGCCAAAGTATCTACATGTCCTTGAACGATATGTCCTTCAAATCTATCACCCATCATCATAGCAGGTTCTATATGTACTTCGTTTTTATAATTCTCAATAGCTAGGAGTTTTTGGGACTCTGGAGATAGTTCTACACTAAAATAATCACTACCCACCTCAACTACAGTTAAACAAGCACCATTAATAGCTATAGAATCACCAAGTTTTGCAGGGTACTTGGAGTAGATAGAAAGTTTATTGTTTGCAAAGCTTTTAACTTGTGCAATTTCTCGAATTAATCCAGTAAACATCTTTTCTCTTAAATTTTTTTGGATATAATAGCATAATTTAAGTTAATGTTGGAGAAAAAATAAGTGGATTATGAAATTATTGTAGTTGGTGGAGGACATGCAGGTATAGAAGCGGCTCTTGCAAGTGCTAGAATGGGTAAAAAAACATTGCTTATTACTATGCTTGTAGAACAAATAGGAGCAGCTAGTTGCAATCCTGCTATTGGAGGGCTAGCAAAAGGTCATCTAGTAAAAGAGATAGATGCTCTAGGCGGAGAGATGGCAAAATGTACAGATGCTACTGGGATACAGTTTAGACTGCTCAATGCAAGTAAAGGTGCGGCTGTTCAAGGAAGTAGAGCTCAAATAGATATGGATCAATATAAACTCTATATGAAAGAGGTATGTTTTAAGACTCCAAATTTAGATATTTTTCAAGATGAAGTAGCAAGTTTGATCCACAAAAATAAAGTTGTAAGCGGAGTTAGAACAAAGCTAGGATTGGAGTTTTTTGCTAAAAAGACTATTTTAACAGTTGGCACATTTATGAAAGGACTTGTACATATAGGACAAACAAAGCTAGTAGCAGGAAGAGCATGGGAAGCACCATCAACAACACTAAGTGACTCTTTAAGAGAGCTTGGACTAAATGTAGGAAGATTAAAAACAGGAACACCATCAAGACTAGATGCTAAAAGTATTGATTTTAGTATTATGGAAATTCACAGTGGCGATGAGAAACCAGTACCATTTTCTTTTGCTACTGATAAAAACAACTTTCATCCCACACAATATCCATGTTATGTTACATATACCAACGAAAAGACTCATAAAATCATCTCTAATAACTTCTACCGTGCACCTATGTTTACAGGACAAATAGAAGGACTAGGGCCACGGTATTGTCCTAGTGTTGAAGATAAAATCAACCGTTTTAAAGATAAAGAAAGACATCAGATATTTTTAGAGCCTCAAACTGCACAGTGTCAAGAGTACTATATAAACGGGCTTAGTTCATCTTTGCCAGTTGATGTACAAGCTGATATGATCCACTCTGTAAAAGGGCTAGAAAATGCTAAAATTGTAAGGTATGGATATGCTATAGAGTATGATTTTGTTGATCCTTTGGAGTTAAGGCATACCCTAGAGTGTAAAGAGGTTAAAAACCTCTATCTTGCTGGACAAATCAATGCCACAACAGGCTATGAAGAAGCAGCAGCTCAAGGGCTAATGGCATCTATTAATGCGGTGCTTTCTATAGATGAAAAAGATCCTTTTGTATTAAGAAGAGATGAGGCGTATATAGGAGTACTTATAGATGATCTTGTTACAAAAGGGACAAATGAACCATATAGAATGTTTACAAGTAGGGCTGAATATAGACTTCTTTTAAGAGAAGAAAATGCAGATATTAGACTTATGGAGTATGGATATAAGCTAGGTTTGGTGGATGAAAAGAGTCTAGAAAAGACCAAAGTTAAAAAACAAACGATAGATCAGGCTATGGAAAATATGATAAATAGATGGTTTAACCCAAATAAAGAAAACCTCTCTTTAT
>JAAYJJ010000072.1 GCA_012522985.1 Aliarcobacter butzleri | reverse complement strand
CTATAAAATTATTTAAAACCAAAAAAGAGCTTGAAATCAATCAAAATAAGCTAAAACTTTCAGCTTCAGTATATTTAAATAGTCAAAATGGTGTAATTATAACAAATAAAGAGGGTATTATCGAAGATACAAATAGAGCTTTTACTGAAATTACAGGTTTTACAAGAGATGAGATTATTGGTAAAAACGCTTCTATGTTAAAGTCTGGTGTACATAATAAGTTTTTTTATAAACAACTATGGAATAGTATTAAGAAAAAGGGATATTTTAAAGGAGAAATTTTCAACTCCAAAAAAAATGGGCAACTTTTTCCTTGTATTTTAGGTATCTCTTCTATAAAAGATAAGCTTGGTAATATAGAGCATTTAGTTGGTATTTTTACTGATATTACTCAACAAAAGAAGTATGAAAATGAGTTGAAGTTTTTAGTTTATCATGATACTTTGACTAAATTACCAAATAGAAGTTTTTTAATGTTAAGATTAGAACAAGTTGTTGATCATTCAAAAAGAAAAAATCTAAAATTTGCACTTTTAACTTTGGATTTGGACAATTTTAAAGATATCAATGATAGCTATGGACATAATATTGGTGATGAGATATTGATACATATATCAAAAATATTAAGAAATAGACTAAGACAAGAAGATACAGTTTTTAGGCTAGGTGGAGATGAATTTGGTATTTTAATAGAACAGATTGATAATATAGATGATGTAACAGTTATAGTTAGAGATATTATGAAGTTAATAAACAATGTATATAAAACAAAAGCTTCAATTGAGCTTATTATAAACTCTAGTGTCGGGGTAGCTATCTATCCAAACCATGGTAAAAATGCAAAAGATATATTTCAAAACTCTGATGCAGCTTTAAACCTAGCAAAACAAAAAGGTAAAAAAACCTTTGCTTTTTATAGTGATGAGCTAACTATAGCAGCACTAAATAGAGTAGAAGTTGAAGCAAAACTAAGAAAAGCTATTATCAAAAATGAATTTAGACTCTATTATCAGCCACAATTTTGTATCAAAACAGATCAGTTAATAGGGTGTGAAGCATTGATTAGATGGGAACAACAAGATGGCAAAATAGCTAGTCCTATAGAGTTTATATCTATTGCTGAACAAACAGGACTTATAAGTAAAATAGGTGAATGGGTTATACATGAAGCTTCAAGGCAAACTAAAATATGGATAAATAAAGGGGTTTTGCCAAGTGGTTTTAAAATGTCTATTAATATCTCGGCAAAACAGTTTCATTATCAAGATATAAATAGTCTAATAGAGACTATCTTAAATCTTCATATGTTAGATGCAAGATATATAAAAATAGAGATTACAGAGAGTGTTTTAGTAGATAAAGAGCAAGAGACTATTTTAATCTTGGAAAAACTAAAAAAACTAGGTATTGATATAGCTTTGGATGATTTTGGTACAGGATATTCATCTCTTAGTTATCTTAAAAAATTCCCTATAGATACACTAAAAATTGATAAAAGTTTTATCGATGATTTGCCTTATGATAAGTCAGATATAGAAATAGCCAATACTATTATAAGTTTAGGACATAATTTTGGTTTTGAGGTTTTAGCTGAGGGTGTAGAGACAAAAGAGCAGTTGGAGTTTTTAAGGATAAGTGGTTGTGATTCATTCCAAGGATATTTAAAAAGCCGTCCATTATCTGCATTTGATTTTGAAAAAGAGATATTAAAGAATAATTAGATAAAATCACTTAAATATTGAAGAAGGAATAGTATGATAAATAATAGTATAAAAGCATTTGATGAAGCAAAAGAAGTAATCCCTGGGGGAGTTGATTCACCAGTTAGAGCATTTAAAGGTGTAGGTGGAACACCTGTTTTTATTGACCGTGGTAAAGGAGCTTATCTATATGATATAGATGGAAATAGATATATTGATTTTGTTCAAAGCTGGGGACCTTTGATATTTGGACATTGTGATCAAGATATTGAAGATGCGGTAATACAAAGTGTTAAAAAAGGTTTAAGTTTTGGTGCACCTACACTTCTTGAGACACAACTAGCAAAAGAGATAGTAGATATGTATGATGGTATAGATAAGCTTAGATTTGTAAGTAGTGGAACAGAGGCTGTTATGAGTGCTATTAGACTAGCTCGAGGATATACTAAAAAAGATGATATAGTTAAGTTTATAGGTTGTTATCATGGGCATAGTGATAGTTTGCTTGTAAGTGCAGGAAGTGGCTTAGCTACTTTTGGAACTCCTAGTAGCCCAGGAGTACCTGCTGATCTTACTAAACATACACTTTTATGTGAATATAACAATATAGAAAACTTAAGAAGATGTTTTGCTGATAGCAAAGATATAGCATGTGTTATTATAGAGCCAATAGCTGGTAATATGGGATTGGTTCCTGCTAAAATAGAGTTTTTAGCTGAGATTAGAAAGCTTTGTGATGAGCATGGGGCATTGCTTATATTTGATGAAGTTATGAGTGGATTTAGAGCTAGTTTAAAAGGAGCTAGTGGTATAGTTGATATTAAGCCTGATATGATAACATTTGGTAAAGTTATAGGTGCTGGTATGCCTGTTGGTGCTTTTGCTGCTTCAAAAGAGATTATGTCAGTACTTAGTCCAGATGGTCCTGTATATCAAGCTGGAACTTTAAGTGGTAACCCTGTAGCTATGGCAGCAGGAATAGCAAGTTTGCAAAAACTAAAAGCAAATTCAAAAGAGATTTATGAAGATTTATCAAAAAAAGCTAGATATTTAGTAGATGGACTAAAAGCTGAAGCACAAAAAGCAAATATTGATCTTCAAGTAGATACAAGAGGAAGTATGTTTGGCTTTTTCTTTATAGATAAATCTCCTACAAACTTTGCTGAAGTAGGTAATTGTAACTTTAATAGATTTGCTAAGTTTCATCAAGAGATGTTGAAAAAAGGTTTTTATTTTGCTTGTAGTCAATATGAAGCAGGATTTATAAGTACTGCTATAAGCTATGATGATCTAGATGAGTGTATCAAAGCTGCTAGTGAAGTATTTGCAGTTATAGGATAAAGAATGCAAGAAACACCAAAACATAAAGGTAAACTTCAAGCACTAGACAATCTTTCATTGGGTATTTCTATGGTAGCTGCTGTTTTGATAGGAGTAGCTATAGGAGTAGGGCTAAAGGCTCTTACTGGATGGGGATGGACTTTGTGGCTTGGAGTATTTTGGGGAATAGCTGGAGCTGGATTAAATATTTATAAAGCATACAAAAGAGCTCAACAAGAGTTTAGTGAGTTTGAAAATGATCCTAGATATGCACATAAGGCAAAGCATGGTTATAAATCAAAAGAAGATGATTAAAATATTAATTTTATTGCTACTAGCTATAGATCTATTTATTATAGCCATAGGTGCGTTTTTTGGTGGAAATAATTTTATTATAAGTTCACAAGTAGCATTTTTTTGCTCTATTTTTATAGTTCTTGGTACATTTTTTGGATACTATAAAAATGTAAAATCAAGAGTAGAGCATACTTTGATAGATGAAAGAGATGATATAGATAAAATAGAAGATCCTTATGATTTGTATGATGATTTTGAGATAAATGAGCAGCAAGATTTCACTTCTGAAGAGATAAAGAGCATTATAAAAGAAGAAAAACAAAATCTTAAAAATAGTAATCTTAAAAATACCATATCATCTCTATCTAGTTTTGCTTCAATCTATAGAATAGCAGGGTATGTACTTTTGGTTGTTGGATTTTTCTTTTTGAAAAATAATGAAATTTTAGATATATATGGACTTTTAGCTGGTGTTAGCGTTGTACCAATTTTTGGAATAACGCTTGGCTTTTTTAAAGATAAAATTTAATATCTACCTAAAATCATATTTATTTAGAACAATAAAAGCTTAATATATACTGAATGTTTGTAAAATCCTCTATAAATTTATAAATTTGTTGATAAAGGACATAATGTATAAACTTTATTTAAGGTTTTATTGGATAAAATGCGGCTAGTCCAGCGCTGGGTTTATACTCTAAAAAAGGACGATCTTCATGGATTCAATACCATTTGTTATTGATACGCTTTATGCACTGTTTGCGATGACGTTAGTTATTTTTATGGTTCCTGGTTTTGCTATGTTGGAAGCTGGTATCGTAAGAACAAAAAATGTTACTTCTGTCTTGACTATAAATATCCTCATTTACTCAATTGCTTCACTATCCTTTTTACTTTTTGGTTACTCGTTGGCTTTTGGAGATTTTGGAAGTGATAATATGAGTAAATATGCAACCTTTCTATTTCAAATGGCATTTGTTGGTAAGGCTATAAATATTATTAGTGGTGGAATTAGTGAAAGAACTAGAGTTGTTCCATTGTTACTTTTTACTATCATAATGGGATCTATTTTATATCCAATTGCTGTAAATATAACATGGGGAACAGATTTTTTAAAAAATACAATATTTAATATAACAATACATGACTTAGCTGGATCTACAGTTATTCATAGTACGGGTGGTTGGGCTTTACTTGCAGCTATTTTAATTATTGGTGCAAGAAATGGAAGATACACAAAAGAAGGAGGTATCAAAGTTATTCCAGCTTCAAATATACCTTTGGTAACATTGGGAGCTTTTTTACTATGGATTGGCTGGTTTGGATTTAATGGAGGTAGTATAGGAAGTATGTCTTCTAAAGAAAATGCAGAATTAGTTGCTCTTACAATCTTAAACACAAATACAGCAGGTTTAAGCGGGGCTATTGTAGTTGCAATAATTATGCAAATAATGTTTAAAAAATTTGATATTACTATGATTTTAAATGGAGCTTTAGGTGGCTTGGTTTCAATTACTGCTGGAGCAGATTTATTTAATATCTATATGCCAATCTTAATAGGTACAATTGGTGGGATATTAGTTGTTTTTGGTGTATTTATGTTTGATAGATTTAAAATAGATGATCCAGTAGGAGCTTTGTCTGTCCACTTGATATGCGGAATTTGGGGAACATTAGCGGTTGGAATATTTGCTTCAAATGCAGATGATATAACCTTTTTAGGGCAATTAAAAGGTGTTATTGTTGTAGGAGTATTTGCCTTTGTAGGTTCTTATATGGTTTTATATATTATAAATAAAACAGTACCTTTAAGAGTAAAAAAAGATCAAGAGATACAAGGATTAGATGTAGAAGAGTGTGGATTGGAAGCTTATCCAGAGTTTAAACGAGCATTTTCTTAATATTAATTTAATAAAATTTTGTTAAAATAGTTATATTAAAGAAAAGGATTAAATGTGAAAAAAATTGAAGCTGTAATTAAACCTTTTAAACTTGAAGAGGTTAAAGAGGCATTGGCACAAGTTGGAGTTGCAGGTATGACTGTATCAGAAGTAAAAGGATATGGAAGACAACAAGGACATAGCGAACTTTATAGGGGTGCTGAGTATATTGTTGATTTTATACCAAAGATTAAACTAGAATTAGTTGTAAAAGATGCAGATGTTGATGCTATAACATCTGTAATCATAGAATCAGCTAGAACGGGTGAAATAGGTGATGGAAAAATCTTTATCTCTCCTATTGAGAAGATTATAAGAATTAGAACCAAAGAACAAGATGAAGATGCTATATAGATAAATTATTTTATCTAAAGTAGTGATAGGTTTTAGCCTATCACTACTTTATTATATAAGGTATAAGGTAGAGTTTTAGCTCTCCACATAGGTTTTAAGGTTTTTACCTACTTTTGGGTGTTTTAGTTTTTTGATAGCACTTGATTCTATCTGTCTTACTCTTTCTCTTGTTACAGAGAGTTCTTTACCAATTTCTTCTAGCGTTCTATCACTTTCATCATCCATAAGTCCAAATCTCATTCTTATAACAGCCTGTTCTCTTTCGTTTAGTTGCCCTAGGATTTGATCTATTTGATTTTGAAGATCCTCTTTCATAATATTTTCTATAGGAGTAGGAGAGTGAGTATCTGGTACAAAGTCACCAAATCTACCATCATCATCATTACCTATAGGAGCCTCTAGTGATACAGGTTCTTTTGTTATTTTAATCACTTGTTTTACTTTATCAACAGGTAAACCAATCTCTTTTGCTATCTCTTCAACATCTGGTTCTCTACCAGTTTCTTGAAGCCCTTTTCTTATGATTTTATTGATTCTATTAATAGTTTCAATCATATGTATTGGTATCCTAATAGTTCTTGCTTGATCTGCAATAGCCCTACTAATAGCTTGTCTTATCCACCAAGTAGCATATGTTGAGAACTTATATCCTTTTTTATATTCAAACTTATCAACAGCTTTCATAAGTCCTATATTTCCCTCTTGGATAAGATCTAAAAATGGCAACCCTCTATTTGTATATCTTTTTGCAATAGAAACTACTAGTCTTAAGTTGGATTTAGCCATTCTTGTTTTGGCTTTATCGGTTATATTTTTTCCTCTTTTAATCTGCTCTAAAATAGCCTCTAGTTGCTCTGGTTCTAAATCAAAACCAGCTTTACTTGCCTCTTTGGTTTGAAATAACTTTTTTATCTCCATATAAGTACTTACCATAGTAGCCTCTGGAACCATAGCAGTAATCTCTGCTTTTGATAGATTTACAATATTTTTTAAGATTTGTTCATGGTTTTTTACTAAAATATCGTTAAATAAAGGAAGATTATACTCTAATCTTTTTAGTTCATTATCAAAACCAGTATCACATTTTAGTGCAGTCTCCATAGATTTTACTATTTCACTTATAAGTTTACTTGTAGGCCCTAAATCTATAAGAGATTGTTTTAATGTATTTTTTCTAAAAGCATTATGTAGATTATGTTGCATAAGCTCTACTTCAGTAGCACTTTCTGGTGCTTCTTTGTTCATATGCTTCATCCACTCTTTTTTTGCCTTTTCTAAATCTTTAAATGATTCTAAAATAGCCTCTGCTCTTTTATCTATTTTTTTATCTTTTTTACTACTATCTTCATCAAGATCATCTATATCTTCACTATCTATATCATCTTCTTCTTCAATCTCTTCATTTTCTTCGTTTTCTTCATCATCAAAAGTTTTAAATAACTCTTTAACTTTTCGCTCACGATTCATTAAAGGCTCTTTATACTCTAAAATAAAGTCTATTAGATAAGGAACCGAACAAATAGCATCTAAAATAGCATCTTCACCCACTTCTATTTGTTTGCTTATTTCTACCTCTTCTTCTTTTGTTAGAAGTGGTATTTGCCCCATTTCTCGTAAATACATCCTTACAGGCGAGTCACTTCTACTCCACTCTAAAAACTCTTTGTTTTTTAATAAATCATACTCGTCATCTTCGGCATTTGCAATAGATTTTGCACGGAGTTCTTCTTTTTTCTTCTCTTCAAAAGCATTTAATAAAGAAGCTTTTTCTTGTGAGCTTATTAGTGTAATATTATATAATTGTATCAAAGCAATAAGCTTCTTGACTATTGCAACTGGAGGTACTTTTGGAAAAATCGTAATTAGTTTTTCATAAGTTAATACACTATCCTTGTACTCTTTTGCTAAGTTTTCAATAGTTTTATTTAAATCTTTGGACATTATTACCCTTTTTATAGATTTTCTTGCAATCACTATAAATTGATTGTTGTAGTGTGCTAATG
>JAAYJJ010000071.1 GCA_012522985.1 Aliarcobacter butzleri | reverse complement strand
TTTATAGGTTTTCCCAAAAAAACTCTATCCACTCTTTTGCTTCATGAATATAAAAATCAGGTTTAATAATAGCACTTTGTTTATAAAAAAGAGATACTGTTTGGATTTGTAATGTTTTGTATTTATTTGTTAGTACTCTTACTACCTCATCCATAGTTACACCACTATCAACTATATCATCAACAAGAATTATTTTTTCATATTTGCTTAGATCTGGAATATTAAAAATCTCTATATTATCATATTTATGAGTATCATTATAATATATGGAATTAATAGTATAAAACTCTCGTATATTTAAAAGTATTGATAAAAAATGCCCTAAAGTTACTCCACCTCTTGCTATAGAGAGTATTGCTTGAGGTGAATACTCTTGAAGTTGTGAAGATAAACTTTTGACATCTATCAAAAATTCACTATATTCATATCTTTTCATAAGATATAACAAAGAGGAGCACTCTTTGTTAATCTCCTTTTTTAGCAGCTCTTTTTCTCTTTGTTGGATCAAGCTCTTTTTTTCTTATTCTTATAGATTTTGGAGTTATTTCTACTAATTCATCATCTTCTATCCACTCTAAAGCACTCTCTAGTGTATATTTTCTTGGTGGGATTAGTTTAATAGCATCATCACTTCCACTAGCTCTTACGTTGCTTAGTTGTTTTCCTTTGATAGGGTTTACATCAAGGTCATTATCTTTTGAGTTTTCGCCTACAACCATACCTATATATACTTTATCTTGAGGTTTAATAAACATTACTCCTCTTTCTTGAAGATTAAATATAGAGTATCCTAAAGCTTCACCATTTTCCATAGAGACTAAGGCACCATTTTTTCTACTTTCTACTGTACCACTATATGGACGAAACTCTAAAAATGAGTGGTTTAATACACCCTCACCTTTTGTATCAGTTAAAAACTCTGTTCTATATCCAATAAGCCCACGAGCTGGTATTTCAAACTCTAGCCTTGTAAAGCCAACACCCATTGGAGTCATATTTGTCATAACTGCTTTTCTACGACCTAGTTTTTCTATAACTGTTCCACTATGCTCATCTGGTAAATCAACAACCAAGTGTTCAAATGGTTCCATTTTAATCCCATTTTCCTCTTTTATAATAACCTCTGGTCTTCCTATAGATAGCTCAAAACCTTCTCTTCTCATATTTTCTGCTAAAATAGTAATTTGTAACTCACCTCTACCATTTACTTTAAACTTTCCTTCACCTATTTGTTCATAACTCATAGCGATATTTGTATTCATCTCAGCATCAAGTCTTTCTTGGATTTTATTTGATGTTACAAATTTACCCTCAGTTCCTGCTAATGGAGAGTCATTAACTGATAGTGTTACAGATAGTGTTGGCTCTTCTATATGCATAGGATCTAGTGGCATAGGATTTTGTGGATCACATAAACTATCCCCAACATCAATAGCATCAAATCCAGCAACAGCAACGATATCACCAGCTCCTGCACTTTTAATCTCTATTCTATCAAGTCCTTTAAAACCTATAAGTTTTGTTACTCTTCCTCTTATTTTCTCTCCATTTGCTTTTGCCAATAAAACAGTCTCTCCCATAGAGATAGTTCCATTAAAAATCCTAGAAATTCCTATTTTTCCTATATAGTTATCATAATCAAGTGTAAAAACTTGAAGTTGTAGTGGATTGCTACTATCACCTTTTGGAACTGGAACTTGCTCTAAAATAGTATCAAAAAGTGGTGTTAAATCATTGTTTTCATCTTCAAGATTATATTTTGCATACCCTTCTCTAGCTGCTGCATAAATAACTGGAAAATCAAGCTGATATTCATCTGCATCCATATTTGCAAATAGATCAAATACCTCATCAACAACTCTATCTGGTTCAGCTGCTGGTTTATCTATTTTGTTTACCACTACTATTGGTCTAAGTCCTAAAGAGAGTGCTTTTTTAACAACAAATTTTGTTTGAGGCATAACACCCTCTTGTGCATCAACTAAAAGTAATACACTATCAACCATCTTCAAAACCCTCTCAACTTCACCACCAAAATCAGCGTGTCCAGGAGTGTCTATGATATTGATTCTTACACCTTTATAATCAATAGCAGTATTTTTTGCTAAAATAGTAATACCTCTTTCTTTTTCTATTGCATCACTATCCATAACTCTATCATCTACAGCTTGATGTGCTGCAAATGTTCCTGATTGTTTTAATAAACCATCAACTATAGTTGTTTTACCGTGATCTACGTGTGCAATAACTGCTATATTTCTAATCTCTCTCAATGTTTTCCTTTTATTATATAGAGTAGTTCTATATTAAATTTCCGCGATTATACAAAAAAAATTCTTAAATGCTATTTATTAAAAATTTTTAGTTTATCTATAATTTAGATAATCTATCATATAATTTATCAAATATTTTTTAGGATTTTATATGAAAGTGACTTTATTAAATCATACTCCCTTACTTATATGTTCAAATGCAATAAGAACATGTTGGCAAAGTTTTGACAAAAGTGATAATGGTGGTGAAACTGATAAAGCTTTGATAGATAGAGTTGGTAATAAATATAAACACTCATCAACACTAGAGCATATTATATATAGTTTTTATATAAGTGGAGTTAGTAGAGCCTTACTTCAAGAATTAGCTCGTCATAGAATGGCTAGTTTATCTGTAAAATCAACTAGATATACACTAAAAGAGTTAAAAGACACCAATCAAATAGAGTATGAAAAGTATCTTGTTCTAACAGGTAATGAAGATGTTGATAATGCATCAAAAATGGCACTACAAAACCTACAAAAGATTCTTCAAAGTGGTATAGGAAATGATATAGCAAAGTATTGCCTACCAGAAAGCTATAAAACTGAGCTTAGTTGGACAATAAATGCTAGAAGTTTACAAAACTTTTTAAGCCTAAGAAGCTCAAAAGCTGCACTTTGGGAGATAAGAAATCTATCAAATATGATATATGAAAATCTACCACTTGATCATAAATATCTATTTGAAAAATCTATAAACCAAGAAGAGTAGTTATCTTACTCTTTGAGAGTGAGTTAGAGCAACAGCTATAGCATCTGTTATATCAAGTGGTTTTATATCTTGTTTTATATTTAAAAGCCTTTTTACCATAAAAGCCACTTGTTCTTTTGCAGCTTTGCCATTGCCAGTAACTGCTTTTTTAACTTGAAGTGGAGTATATTCACTAAAATTACCTATCTCTTGTAAAATCTTTAGTGATAAGGCTCCTCTAAATTGTGCTAGTTTTATAACTGTTTTTGGGTTAAAAGCATAAAATATATCTTCTATAGCAACTTCATCTATTTTATATCTTTTTAGTATATGATCTATTGCTTCAACTAATTCAATAATCTGCTCTTGTAAAATTTTTGATTTTATTTTGATTAATCCTGCTTCAACTATACGTTTTTTTGAGCCATCAAGCTCCAAAATAGCATAACCACAGTTAATAGTTCCAGGATCTATTCCTAATATAAACATCTTATTCCTAAATATTTTTTTTATTATATCACAAATCATTTTAATCATCATTTACAAAACTATTCACATATTCACATATTTATTTTAAAGTTATTCACATAAATTTTTCAATTCTTTTTGAAATTTAATTTAAATAAAGGTATAATAGGCTTTAAATTGATTAAAGTTAGAAAGTGATGAATATAAATACAAAAGATATTTTAACTATTTTAAAAGAAGAGACATCTTCAAGTGATTATGAAAAATTCCTAAGGCAGATTGTTTTCAAAAAACAAGGCTCTGGTGAAAAACTATTTATTTTTGAAGCACCAAATAAGTTTATAGCTGCATGGATAAAAACAAGGTTTTCAAATGACTTAAAGTTTGCAATAGAAAAACTTACATCATTAAAACCAAAAATAGAGATAAAAGTTGCTGGAGATAAAAAAGTAAATATAAAAGAAAGCAGTGATATACAAGTTAGCCCTAAAATAAATGAGAGTACTATACTTAATCCATCTTATACTTTTGACTCTTTTGTCGTAGGAAATTCCAACCAAATGGCTTTTAATGCCTCTTTAGCAGTAGCTAAAAAACCTGGAATTCAATATAATCCACTTTTTATTTATGGTGGTACAGGACTTGGTAAAACTCACCTTCTTCAAGCTATAGGAAACTACAATATTGAACTAGGTAAAACAGTTATTTATGTTACTATTGAGCAATTTATGAATGATTTTACTTTTTCACTAAGAAGTCAAAATATGGAGCATTTTAGAAATAAATATAGAAAATGCGATCTGCTTTTAATAGATGATGTACAGTTTTTAAGTGGAAAAGAGCAAACTCAAGAGGAGTTTTTTCATACATTTAATGAGCTTCATAGCTCAAATAAACAAATAGTTATGACATCAGATAGATTACCATCTCAAATAGCATCATTAGTAGATAGATTAAAAAGTAGATTTGAATGGGGACTAACTGCAGATATTCAAATCCCAGGGCTTGAAACAAAGATAGCTATTATAGAGAAAAAAAGTGAATTAAATGGTATTAAACTTACAAAAGATGTTATAGATTATATAGCAACTAATTTAGATAATTCTATAAGAGAAATAGAAGGGGTATTGATACGAATAAATGCATCAGCAAACCTACTAAATCAAGAGATAAACTTAGATTTAGTTAAAAATCTTCTAAAAGAGCAGATAAAAGAACAAAAAGAAAATATTAAACTACCAGATATTATAAATATAGTAGCAAAAGAGTTAAATATCAAACCAAGTGATATAAAATCCAAAAAAAGAACAGCAGTTGTAGCAAATGCAAGACGTGTTGTTATCTATCTTGCAAAAGAGCTAACACATAACTCTATGCCAAATATTGCACAATATCTAGGTATGAAAGATCACTCATCTATAAGTCACTCTATCAAAAAAGCAAATGCTTTAATAGAAAGCGACGAAAATTTTAAAATAGTAATAGAAAACTTAAAAAACAAGATAATAAACAAGGAGTGGTAAAAGTTAGAAATAAAATGTGAATAGATGTGAATATATATTAAATTTTATTCAACATCTCAAATAGCCATTAAAAGAGCGTTTGAGCTATATTTTCATCTATTCACATTGTTCTACTACCAATACTAAAAGAAATTAATATAAAAGGAAAAAAGATGAAACTATCTATTAACAAATCTTTATTTGAAAATGTAGTATCTTCAATGCAAGCTTTTTTGGATAAAAAAGATGCTAGTTCTATAACTTCTCATATATATTTAGAAGTAAAAGAGAATAAACTATTAATAAAATCAACAGATTATGAAATAGGACTTAGTGTAACTATTGATGATATAAGTGATTTTATAGATGGAAAAGCAACAGTTAATGGTGTAAATTTATTAGGTATAATAAGAAGATTAAAAAATGACATAATATCTATTGAAACTATACATAATAATCAACTAGAAATTAAACAAGGAAGATCTAATTTTAAACTACCTATGTATAATGCTGAAGAGTTTCCTTTATTTCCTAAAATAGAAGAATTAAATAGTTTAAATATAAATATCAATAATCTAGTAAAT
>JAAYJJ010000006.1 GCA_012522985.1 Aliarcobacter butzleri | reverse complement strand
GTTAGTTACTGGATTTAAAGTAGTTAGTAAAGATAAGCTAAAAGAACTAGATGATTTAACACTAGCACAATGGGTAAGAAGTGGGATAATGGCTTTGATTGATTCACATCTAAACTCTCTAGAGCATATTCAAACATTGTTTACTCTAACTCAACTAAGACAAGGGCAAGGAAGCTAAATGGCTAGTATTCAGAAGAAAAAGGAGAGCTATTCGCAAATATTTGATATTCTTCTAAAGAGCAAAAAGATACTTGTTATGGGTGGAGTTTTTGGCTTTTTGATCAATATTTTGATGTTAGTACCACCACTATATATGCTTCAACTTTATGATAGAGTTCTTACTAGTAAAAGTGAAGATACTCTTTTGATGCTTACACTGATTGTTGTAATACTTTTTATTTCAATGGCACTTTTTGAGATTATAAGATCCAAAATCCTTATAAAACTAGGAAATCAACTAGATTTAACACTAAGTAAAAGAATATTTGATTCACTCTTTGAGCTAGAGAAAAAATATCCTACCAAATCATCATCAAGATTTCTTACAGATTTAACACAAATGAGACAATTTATGACTGGTAATGGGCTTTTTGCCTTTTTTGATGCTCCGTGGATTATAGTCTATATAGTAGTACTATTTATTTTTCATCCTATGTTTGGAGTTTTTGCTATATTTGCTGCTTTAGTTTTGTTTGGCTTAGCTATAGAAAATGAATATAGCACAAAAAAAGAGCTAGAAGTTGCCAATAAGCTAAATGTTGAGTCAAATATGAGTGTTGATGGGGCTTTGAAAAATGCTGAAGTTATATATGCTATGGGTATGAAAAGCAATATTAGAAAATTATGGGAAAATAAATATTTTGGATTTTTAAACGCTCAATATATAGCTAGTAATAACACAGCAGTTTGGACAAATGTATCTAAAACTTTAAGATTGCTTTTTCAATCACTTATTTTGGGTGTGGGTGCATATCTAACTATCAACTATGAAGTTACCCCTGGGATGATGATAGCAGCATCTATTATTATGGGTAGAGCTTTGGCTCCACTTGATCTTATCATAGGAAGTTGGAGAGGATTTAGTAGCTCAAGAGCCTCTTTTAATAAAATAGAGTCTTTACTAAAAGAGTTTCCTATAGAAGCTGAGGCTATGCCTTTGCCTAAACCTCGAGGTGAAGTTAGTCTAGAAAGTGTAGTAGTTGTTCCACCAAATACAAATATACCATCTCTAAGAGGTGTATCTATGAAGATAGATAAAGGTGATATTATAGCTATTATAGGATCAAGTGCAGCAGGAAAATCATCTTTGGCAAAAGCAGTACTTGGACTTTGGCCACTAGTGAATGGTAAAGCTAGGCTTGATAAAGCTGATGTTGTTCAGCTGAATAAAGAAGATATTGGAAAATATATAGGATATCTTCCTCAAGATGTAGAGCTTTTTGAGGGAAGTGTTAGTCAAAATATAGCTAGATTTGGTGAAATAGATCCAAATAAAGTGATAAATGCAGCCAAAGTGGCTGGAGTTCATGAGATGATACTTCATCTTCCTTATGGATATGATACTATTATTGGCGGTGGTGGGCTTATGCTATCTGGTGGTCAAAGACAAAGAATAGGATTAGCAAGAGCATTGTATGATGATCCAGTGTTGGTAGTACTTGATGAGCCAAACTCCAACCTAGACAAAGATGGCGAAGAGGCACTTGTAAGAGCTTTGAAAACATTGAAAACAAAAGGAACGACTGCTATTATTATTACACATAAGGAAAATATCTTAAGTGTTACAGATAAGATTGCTATTATGGAAGCTGGACTTTTACAAGAGTATGGTGATACCAAAATAGTGGCTTCAAGAAAAGGAATAAAACTCAATTATGATAAAGATATAGATACCCCACATGTAAAAGTAGCTCCAAAAATAACTCTAAGTAAGGTAGGTAATTAGATAACAATGAGTAAAAATATATTAAATACTAAACTTGATACTGATACTACTAAAATAGTTAGATTTGGGATAGGGGTTATTGTAGCTGTTTTTGTTATTTTTGGAACTTGGATGAGTTTTGCACCTTTGGCTATATACTCTGTAGCTAGTGGTAAGATTTCTGCTGATCTAAATAAAAAAACAGTCCAACATCTTGAAGGTGGTATAGTAGAGAGTATCTATGTAAAAGATGGTGATTTTGTAAAAAAAGGTGATCTACTTTTAAAGTTAAGTCCTATACAAATAAAAGCCCAACTAGATATTTATCAAGCTCAATACCAAGACACTTTGGCTACTTACTCTAGGCTAAAAGCACAAAAAGACAATCTTAAAAAGCTTGAATTTCATCAAGAAGTAGTAGATAAAGATATTATAAATAGTCAAAAGAATCTTTTTAATACTATTTTAATCTCAAGAGAAAAAGAAAAAGAGATAAATAAAAAACAAGTAAGCCAACTAAATCAACAAATCCAAAGTATGCAATCTTTATTAGAGGGAAAAGTATATAAAAAAGAGTCAATACAAGAAGAAATAGGTGAGCTAGAGTATCTATATGAAAAAAGATTAGTAGATAAAGTAGAGCTTAGAAAACTCCAAAGAGAAAAAAGGGCACTTGATAGTGAAACAGTAAGTGTAAATTCTGAGATTATTAAGCTAAATGAACAGATTTTAGAGATCAAAACAAAAGAGCTTTTAAATGATGAAGAGTATAGGAAAAAGGTATTAACAGAGTTCAATGATACTAGCACAAAGGTTTTAGATCTAAAATCAAAAATCATAGCATTAGAAGATCTTCTAAAAAGAACATTTATAGTCTCCCCAAGTAATGGATATGTTGTAGGACTCAAAATCCATACCGAAGGTGCTGTTATATCTGCTGGTGAAGAGATAATGGATATAGTACCAGATAACTCTGATTTGATAGTAACGGCTAGTTTAGATACTACACAAATAGACAAAATCAAAGTAGGACTTGGAGCTAATGTAGTTTTTTCAGCATACAATACTCAAAAATCTCATACAATAGATGGAAAAGTCATACATGTATCAGCTGATAGTTTTGTTGATTATGTTACTTCTATACCATATTATGAGGTAAAAATTGCCCTTACACCTTTAGGATTAGAGCAAGTAAAACATCATAAATTCAACCTAGTAGCAGGTATGCCAGCAGAAGTTATGATCAAAACAGGAGATAGAACAACTCTTAGTTATCTTTTAAAACCATTTATAGATATGTTTAGAAGGAGTTTCAATGAAGAGTAGAAGTTTATTGTTTGTATTAATATCAATATTATTACAAAATCTATATTCTCAAACTCTAACTCCATCACAAGCGTATGAGCTATCTTTGCAAAACTCTGATAAGATTCAATCTTTGGATTATCAGCTAAAGGCAAATAAAGAGAGTATCAATCAAGCTAAATCACGGCTCTATCCAACAGTTATGTACCAAACATCATATCAACAAAGTAACTATGATATAAACTCAAAAGTTTCAAGTGTTGAAGATGAGAGAATTAAACAAAAACTAAAAGAGCATAGTATCTCTTTAAATCAGCCTATTTTTGATGTAGAGCTAAGTTCACAAGTAGATGTTGAAGAGTCAAGATATAAGACTATTAGTGCAGAAGTAGAGCTAAAAAAACAAGAACACGCAAGAGATGTACTAAAAGCTTATATGGATCTTTTTGAGTCAATTAACTCTATTCATCTATATGAGAGTTATTTGGAGTTTACAAACCATAAAATGGATCTTATAAGTGAAAAATATAATATGAACTTAGCTACAAAAATGGATCTTTTAGAGTCAAAAGTAGAGTATCAAAATGCTTTAATCAATCTAGACAAAGAAAAAGAGCTATATGAAGTAAATAAAAAACATCTTAAATACTATATTGGTGATATTGATGTAGAACCCGTTGCTTTTAAAACATCAAATCAAATAACCCTAGAAGTAGAAGAGCTTAAAAAAGAGATAGACTCTATAGATGATGTAAACTCTAGCCTTAAAGTCCAACAAGCTCAAAATCTTTTGAAGATGTATAAAGATGAGGTAAGAAACTCTATGAGTTTACATCTACCAAAGATTAATCTATCTGCTATTCATACCAAATATGATATAGACAATCCAACAGCTGATTCAACATATGATAAAAAACAGCAATTTATGATCTCTTTAAGAATGCCTTTGTTCCAAGGTGGATATAGTACATCAAGAGTTGCTGCATCTAAACTAAATGTCAAAGCAGCAAACAAAGAGCTTTTAGATGTCAAAAAAGAGGTAGCTGTTGATTATGAAAAACTAGTTACTGTATTTAATACATCAGCTAACTCTATTAAACTCTATCAAGAGGCTATCAAATCAGCAAAACTATATGCAACAAGTATAGAAGAGGGCTTTGATTATGGATTAAAGAGTATTATTGATGTATATGAAGCCAATTATAAGGTTTTTGAGTTAGAAGAAAAATATATCAAAAATATCTATAATCTTATGGATTCATATCTAGGGCTTATTATTTTAACAAACAACTTTGATAAGCTATATTTGGTAGATAATATACTCTTTTAGTTTTTCTAAAAAGCTTTTATATAGAGCCTTTAGGGACACTAAAATGATATCCTTGTGAATAATCAACACCCATATTTTTAAGAGCTTGGTAGATTTTTTCATTTTCAACAAACTCTGCTATGGTTTTAAGTCCTAGTTTTTTAGCAAACTCAACTATAGTTAAAACAACACTACAACTATCTTTTTGATCTAAAATATTTTTTATTAAAGATCCATCTATTTTGAGATAATCAGCATTTAGTTTGATAAGGTATTCAAAGTTGCTATATCCTGTACCAAAATCATCTATAGCTATTTTACATCCCATATCTTTGACATCTTTGAAAAATGCCAAAGTTTCATCTATATTGTTAATGCCTTCTGATTCTACTATCTCTAAAACTACTCTATTAGCACATTTGTATTTATGTAGATAGTCAAATAGTAGCTGTTTTATCTCTTTTGATGAGATATCTTGCATAGAAAAATTTATAGAAAACTCAAAATCAGTATTAGCAAAAGTTAAAAAAGATTTTTTGATCATAATAGCTGTTAGTTTTTCATATAGTTTTGCTTTTTTTGCATGTTCTAAAAAGAAAAATGGAGAAAGAATCTTACCATCAATATCTTTTAGTCTTATTAGGCACTCATATTTTTCTATTTTGCCTGTTTGGTTATTTACAATACCTTGGAAAAAAGGGATTATTCTATCTTCTTCTATAGCAACTCTTACTTTGTTGATAGTCTCAATATTTGTTTTGATACTTTCATTTTCCAAATCTGATTCATTATAAAAGATAATAGATTCATTGCTTTTTTTGCCTCTTTAATAGCCATATTGGCAAGTTTATACAAAACTTCATGAGGTCCATAAGCCACACCGCAAGAAAAAGGTATATTAGTACTAATACTTTCTATATCTATATTTAGTTTTTCTAAACTTTTTATAATCTCATTAATAGTATCTTTTACCATACAAGATGAGTAGTTTTGTTTTTCAAAAAGTATTGCAAACTCATCTCCACTAGTTCTAAAGATCTGATAATCTTTAGCAATACTAGATAGATTTTGTGCAAAAAAGATTAAAATCTTATCCCCATAGTCATATCCAAAATAGTTATTAAAGTCTGAAAATCTAGCTAAATTAAAAAGTACTAAGGTATGTAATCCTTTAGAGTGTTTAAGTCTTGATATAAGTGCTGTTCTATTGTCTAGTTTGGTAAGATCATCAGTATATTGTTCTTTGATAATCTGCTCTTTTTGTATAAGCTCTGTTACATCTGTTCTTGTTGCTATATACTCTACTATTTTATTGTGTTCATCTAAAATAGGCACAATAGCACTTTTGACATAGTAAGTTGAGCCATCTTTGGAAAGGTTTTTAAATATTCCTCTCCATATTTGCTTATGTGTAATAGTATCCCACATCTGTTTAAAAAACTCTTTTGAATTATCTGGATGTCTTAGGATATTGTGATCTTTACCTATAAGTTCTGCTTCTTTATAACCACTTATTTTACAAAATTCTTCATTAACATAAGTTATACGACCTCTTTTATCAGTTTTTGAGACAATAGAGTTACTATCAAGTGCTATTTTATATTGATTTAGAAACTTTACGCTATCATCAAGCTCTTTTTGTGTTTCATTGACTAACTGAGTTAATACTTTGATAGTATGGTTTTTTAAAGAATACTCTCTTTGTGTTGATATAGCAGGTAGTTCATCTATTTCACTTAAAGATAGAGTTATAGTAGTGACATTTAGAACTTGAGATTTTGAATAGTTTTGATAAAGTCCTCCAAATGTTAAAAACCCAGTACTAGGAGCAACATCGTTTATAAGATTTATTTCATAATCAAGATAATCTTGAAGTAAGGCACGTCTAGCACTACATGAATAGATATAGTTAGCTTGGACAGGATTTTGTGCAAGTTGTTTTTGAAAAAGTAGTGATTGATTTATACTCTCTTCTATATTATTGATAGCAAATCTTACTTTTTCTCCCTCTTTAAAACTACCTGCATAGAGTATAGAACCATCACTATTTTTTCTTAGTGCTATTCTTCCTACTTTTGTATTATCAACACTTTTAATAAGAGGAAAATCAGCTATACTCCACGGTAAATTGGATAAAACATCTACTCCTAGATATTTTGTATAGATTTTATCTGCTCTTATGCCATCTATTTCATAGACTCTGTTACCATCAGCCTTTGTTATAACCATCTCTTTACCTAATGCTACCCATTCAAAAGAGTAGTTTACGTAGGCTTTTAGAATTTTGCTATTGAGTGTTGCTATAACTATACCATCATACAATATCTCATCATCTTTGATTAGATAAACAGATTCAAATTTATCATTATCAGAAGCATTTCCACCTGCTAAAACCATATTTGGACAAGCCATAGATAGAGTATCTAAAAATGGTTCTACACTATGTGTAAGAGAGTTAGCAAAGGCTATAACTGCTTTTGTTTCATCTTTGATAAAGCTATTTGTTAAAGTTTTTATATCTTTATAATTTGTAGTATCAAAATGAAAAAGTTTTATTTTGGTATCTTTAAACATAGAAAAAGAGATAACTATTTCATTTTGTGTAATAGTACCTTGATTTATCTCTCCAGAAGAAGAGGCTCCTATGATTTTTGCATCAGGAAGTAAGAGTTTTAGCTGTTTTAAAACATTTTTTATTAAATCTATATTATCAGTACCACTAAAGACTTGAATCATTAAATAACAATAATTTGTTATATTGTTTGTAATAAACTCTTCCAAGCTTGTATTATCTTGATATGTATAATTTAAAAGCTTCATAAGACTCTCTTTGATTGATAGATTATGTACACATACTATCTAAAATAATTTTAAATATAGGTTAAGAGTCGTCTAAATAACAATAAAAGCAGATAAATATTTATAGTTTTTTAAGTCAATAGCGGTTATCATTTCTCTTTAAGATTAAAGAGCATTGGTATAAAATATGAATTTAAATAAATGTAAAGTTTTAGATAAGGTTATGATTACTAAAATTGATGGTGATGAGGAATTTAAGCAAAGATTGTACTCTTTTGGTATTCATATAGGAAGTAGTATAAAAGTAAAAAATATTACATTAGCAAAACAGACAATCCAAATAGAAAATGAAGATGGTACTTTGATAGCTTTAAGATTAGAAGAGTCAAAGCTAATAAAGGTTAAAAAATATGAATCCTATTAAAATAGCCCTTGCAGGACAACCAAATGTTGGTAAGAGTATGCTTATCAATGCTATATCAAAATCAAATTTAAAAGTTGGTAACTTTTCTGGAGTAACCGTTGAAAAAACAGTAGTCTGTTTTGAGCATGGATGTAGAGCATTTGAACTAGTTGATTTACCAGGGACTTACTCTATAGATGGTTTTTCAAATGAAGAAATGTTGGCAAAAGAGTATTTAATAAATAGTGATTATGATGTTATTATCAATGTTATAGACTCTACTCATCTACAAAGAAATCTACTTCTTACACAAGAGCTTTTAAGGTTAAATAAAAAGGTAGTTATAGCTCTCAATATGGATGATGAGGCTCAAAAAGAGGGTATATCTATAGATTTAGAGCAGTTTTGTACTCTACTTGGAGTAGAAGCCATAAAGGTTTCAGCAATCAAAAAAACAGGGATAATTCAACTTTTAGAGACTATTATAAGAGTTAGTGACCAACCAAGAGTAGAAAATAAGATAATATATAACGATATAATAGAACAAGAGATTATAAAAATATCAAGATTTTTTGAACATAAAAACTATAAATACAAAGATTTATCAAGTAGAGAGATAGCTATAAGGCTAATTAGTGAAGATATGGAACTATTTACAAAAGTAAGACAAGATCCTATTTTCCTAGAGCTTCAACTGTTGATGATAGAGTCTATGAATAATATTTATGAATATTTTGAATCAAAAAATATAAAAGAGATATTAAAAAGAGAAGATTTTGCTATTTCTAGAGGTATAGTAACAGAAGTTCAAACTCAAAAAGAGAAAAAAGATATCTCTTTAACACAAAAAATTGACTCTATTTTGATACATAAATTTGCAGGTATTCCTATATTTTTATTTTTTATGTGGGGATTATTTCAAATAACATTTGAATTTGGTGAGATACCTATGGAGTATATAGAGGAGTTTTTTAACTCACTAAGTTTAGGTGTTAGCTCTTTTATGAATGAGGGCTTAATAAGAGACTTAATAGCTGATGGTATTATTCCTGGAGTTGGGGCGGTTGTGCTGTTTTTACCAAATATTATTATATTATATATAGGTATTGCACTTTTGGAAACTACTGGATATATGAGTAGGGTTGCATTTTTGCTTGATGGATTTTTCCATAAATTTGGACTTCATGGTAAGAGTTTTATCCCTTTAGTTACTGGATTTGGATGTAGTGTTCCTGCTTATATGGCTGCAAGAACTCTAAAAAGCAAAAGAGATAGGTTAGTTACACTTTTTGTTATAGGATTTATGAGTTGTGGAGCTAGATTACCTGTTTATGTTTTGTTTATAGGTGCGTTTTTTGACTCATCAAATGCTGGAAATATACTATTTGCTATCTATATTTTTGGTGCACTGTTTGGTTTGTTTATGGCAAAACTTCTTAGAATGACAGCTTTTAAAGGTAAAGATGAGCCTTTTGTTATGGAGATGCCAAAATATAGACTTCCAAGTCTAAGACTTCTTTGGTTTACAGTTAGTAATAATGCTTATATATATCTAAAAAATGCTGGTACATTTATACTTGCAGCATCAGTGCTTATTTGGTTTGCAAGTAATTATCCAAAAAACTATGATATGATAGAGCAGTATGAAACAAAGATAGAATTAGCTCAAGAAAATGATGAAATAGTATCAAAACTAGAGCTTGAACTAGCTCAAAAATCTTTGGAGCATAGTATTCTTGGAACTATAGGTAAAAGTACAGAGTTTTTATTTGAACCTTTAGGTTTTGATTGGAGATTAACTGTTGCACTTGAAGCTGGTTTGGCTGCAAAAGAGGTTATTGTTGCAACACTTGGTATTTTGTACAATGTAGGAGTTGATTTAGATGAAGAGAGTGGTTCTTTGAAAAATACTCTAAGAGCAGAGATTCCTTTTCCAACAGCGGTAGCATATATAATGTTTGTTATGATATATCTACCTTGTTTGGCTGCTAGTGTTGTTTTTGTAAGAGAAGCAGGAGGATATAAATATTTAGTATATCTTTTTGTTTTTACTACATCAGCAGCTTGGATAATGTCATATATTGCATACAATATAGCACTATTTTTTGAGTAATTAGGCTCTTTAAGTCCATTTTGGATAGAATTGTCATTTACACAAAAAGGTATTTATGGATAGTTTAGCTTTTTTATCACAAATAGTTATATTGATATTGTTAGCACCTATATTTGCAAAGCTTTTTAGACTATCTATCTCTGTAGTTGAGATTATTTTAGGAGCTTTGGTTGTTTGGTTAGGCTTTATTGATAGTGGAAATGAACTCTTTTATGATATTGCAAAGATAGGATTTTTCTATCTTATGTTTTTAGCAGGATTAGAGATCAATATCAAAAAGTTTGTAAGCTTTAAAGATAAGTTTATAAAAAATGTATTGATATACTTTTCTTGTTTATATGGGATCTCTTTTTTCTTATATTTTGTTTTTGATTTAAATCCCGTCTATATAGTAGCTATTCCTATAGTCTCTTTAGGGATGATTATGGCTTTGATTAACGAACATGGCAAAGAGCATAAATGGCTGGAATTATCTCTTATTATAGGTGTAATAGGGGAGCTTATAAGTATCTCTGCTTTGGTTATTTTTGATGGTATGGTAGCTCATGGAATAGGCGAAGAGTTCTATAAAAACATAGCTATTTTAATAGTTATTTTGATAGTAACTTTTTATGCTTTTAAGGGGATGATTGTTCTTTTTTGGTGGTTTCCTAGACTCAAAAGAGTTATTATGCCAGAAAGTGACAATATGAGCCAAGATATAAGAGTCTCTATGGCACTATTTTTTATACTTATAGCTATTATGCAATACCTTCATATAGATATGGTTTTAGGGGCTTTTATAGCTGGAGTTTTTATAGCGAACTTTTTTGAACATAAAGTAGAGCTTCCTCATATTTTACATCGTGTAGGATTTGGATTTTTGGTGCCGCTGTTTTTTATTTATGTAGGGACGACACTAAATTTAAGTGTACTTTTTACAAAAGAGATTCTTGTAAATGCCCTACTTATAGTCCTTGCTATGGTTTTTGCTAGGATAATAAGCTCATTTGTAGCTTATTATAAATACTTAGGAGCAAAGGATACAGTGCTTTTTAGTTTTGGTGATTCTATGCCTCTTACCTTTTTGATAGCTATTGCTACTATTGCTATAAATAACAATGCCCTAACACAAAATGAGTATTATGCCTTTATACTTGCAGCTATAATAGAAGCTGTTTTTATAATGATTTTGATTAAGTATATTTTGGAAAAAAGAAAAACAAAACAATGCTCTTAGATGAATTGATTGAGATAGTGATATTATTTAGCTAAGAGTTTTGGCTGGTAGTTTTTGTATATGTTAAAGTACAAGAAACTCACTTATGGTATGTAGTTTAAAAGTTTTCATTTATCATAAAATTAAGCAATCTTTATATATAATCTAAGCAAATATGATAGTGGATCAATCACAAAAGAGAAAAAATGAAAATAAAACTGAGAAATATAGGAATGTTACAAGAAGCAGAGTTGGATTTAAACTCTTTAACTCTAATAGCTGGAGAAAATGATAATGGTAAAAGTACTATTGGTAAAGTTATATTTTGTATTATAAAAGCTATAAATAGATATAAAGAAGAGCTAAATGAGTCTAAAGAGCATAAGCTTGAAGAGAGGTTAGAAAACTTATTTTTTCTTTTAAGAGTTATAGGGGTTGTGCAAAAAACTTTGTTTGACTCAGAAGGTTTGAGTTTTAGATTTTTATTGAATAGAAATATAGATATTGATGAAAGATTGAGTGCTATAGAGGAGCATTTGTCTTCTTTTGAAAGCCAGATAAAAGAGAGTGATATCAAAAAAATCAAAAAAACAATAGAAGAGATTAAAGATATCAAACAAGCACCAGAAGATGAAAAAAAATATATAGAAAGTGCACTCAATAAAGCTTTTTTCTCAGAATTTGATTCGAGTATACTTTTAAATGGGGAAGAAGATGGACAAATAACTCTTTTTGAAAATAAACTAGAATTGATTAATATAAAAATAAGTAAAGATAATAAAATATCTCTTATAGGGGAAGTTGAGCCAATACAGCTAAAGGATGCAACTTTTATAGAAACTCCAT
Organism: Aliarcobacter butzleri; assembly: GCA_012522985.1. Taxonomy (GTDB): domain Bacteria; phylum Campylobacterota; class Campylobacteria; order Campylobacterales; family Arcobacteraceae; genus UBA6211. The sequence goes on along the minus strand of JAAYJJ010000006.1, from coordinate 3,365 downwards.
TGATTTTAAATAATCATGATTTGCTCATAAGGAGTCAGTCTGGGCTTAGCTTGAATAAACGAAATATAGAAAGACTAGGCGTTCCATATACAACATTACATACAAAAGATCTGTTTGATAAATTAAAGTTACCACATTATGAGCTTTTTTTAGATGGAGCATTAGAGATAGATTTTCTAATAGAGATACAAAATATTATTGATGGATATATATCTTATGATAATCAAAAAAAAGATTTTACATATAGTAAAAATAAAAAAGAGATATCTATTAAAAATACTGCAAGTGGTATAAAGTCTTTTGGGATTTTACAGCTACTTTTGGTTAATAGAATTTTAAATCCAAATTCTATTTTAATCATAGATGAACCAGAAAATCATCTTCACCCTAAATGGCAACTAAAGTATGCAAAAATCCTTGTAGCTTTCGCAAAAAATAATATAAAAGTATTATTGGCTTCACATAGTCCTTATATGATAGAAGCTATAAAAAGATATAGTGATTTGGATGACTTAGAACAAGATACAAACTTTTATTTAGCAAAGGATAGCATAATAGAGCCCAAAAATAAACTAGAAGAGATTTTTAGAACTTTAGAGGAGCCTTTTGAGATTTTTAGACAGATGGATATGGAAGTTTTAAAAGATGAATAAATACAACTTAAAAGAGTTTTTAGAAACTAAACTAAAAAAGTATATATCTACATTTAAGGCTACAAGCTATGATGATAGCAACGATAGATATTTATGTAGTGATGAAACAACTATAAATGTTTATGATTTTGATAGTTATATAAAAGACAATTATGATAAATCAAAACTCCCATCATCACCAGATGCTATCTACATAGGGAATAAAAAACTATATTTTGTTGAGTTTAAGTATCAAAAGGTATCTAACATAGATTCAAAAGAGATAAAATCTAAGTTTAAAAAGGGTACAAAAATTTTAAACAATATGTTAAAAAACTTTATTCCTAGAGATAATGTTTTTATTTTTTGTGTAGTTTATGAAAATCAAAAAAGAAGTAAGTTTTTTAATTCAAGACATATAGAAGCAAATAGTATAAAGTTTGGATTAGAAGAACTAAATAAAGAGTTTAAAAACTTTTATGATAAAATAATAACACAAGATGTTGATTTCTATAAAAGTAATTTTATAAATTTAGCTTGTCAATAGTAGAACCTTACAGGAGAGGCACAAAGAACTATTAAATATGATTATCCACTTGAAGCTATAAGAGAGGTTGTTATAAATATGATTGTACATAGAGACTATACAGATAGTGGAAACTCTATAATCAAAATCTTTGATGATAAAATAGAGTTTTTTAACCCTGGAAAACTTTACGATGATATAACAATAGAAAAGCTTCAAAGTGGAAACTATTCATCAAGAACTAGAAACAGAGCAATTGCGAGTGCTTTTAAAGAAGCTGGGATTATAGAGCGATATGGTTCAGGAATACAAAGAATAAAAAATGAGTGTAAAGTTCACGGGCTAAAAGAGCCTATTTTTGAAGAGTTTATTCATGGCTTTAGAGTTATACTTTTTAAAGAAAAAATAGATAATGGAGCAAATGGCGGTATAAATGAACTATATGATTTTATTAAGCAAAACGAAGGCTTAAGTGCTGTGTTGCTAAGTGAAAAACTAAATATACCACTTAGAACAATCCAAAGATGGATAAAACAACTAAAAGATGAAGAAAAAATAGTTTATATAGGTAGTAAAAAAACTGGTGGATATAGAAAGATAGATTATGATAGGGGGAGTAGTTGATGAAAAATAAACTTATAGTTCAAGAAACTTTAATATCAGTTCGTCAGTATGAAAAAGAGGATTTTATCTCTCTTACGGACATAGCAAGATACAAAGATAGTGCAAGAAGTGATTATATTTTGCAAAACTGGATGAGGAACAGAGAAACTATTGAGTTTTTAGGTCTTTGGGAGAAAATAAATAATGAATATTTTAATTCCATCGAATTCGACGGAATTAAAAATAAATCAGGTGTTAATAGTTTTATTCTTACTCCAAAACAATGGATAAACAGTACAAATGCCATAGGAATTATAAGTAAAGCTGGTAGATATGGTGGAACTTATGCTCATAAAGATATAGCTTTTGAATTTGCTAGTTGGATTAGTGCTGAGTTTAAACTATTCCTTATCAAAGAGTTTCAAAGACTCAAAAATGAAGAAATAGAAAATAAATCATTAGAGTGGAATCTAAGTAGAAGCTTATCTAAAATAAACTATAAAATTCACACAGATGCCATAAAAGAATATCTTATACCAAATACAATCTCAAAACCAAAAGATGGGTTTGTATATTCAACTGAAGCTGATGTTCTAAATATGGCACTTTTTGGTATGACAGCAAAAGAATGGAGAGAATCAAACAGTGATAAAGATGGAAACATAAGAGATTATGCTAGTGTAGAACAATTAATTGTTCTATCAAATATGGAAAGTGTAAATGCAGAACTCATAAAACAAAACATACCACAAGCTAATAGATTGGTAATGCTAAACAGTATGGCAATATCTCAAATGAAATCATTGATAAATAATCCAGCTATTAAAAAATTAATCTAAAAAGTAGATAGAGTATTTGAAATACTTGATAAAGAAATTCTTTTTGGAACTGGGAATTTATTCCCAGCAAAAGAAAAAACTAAGACTAATCAAAAAAACTAGTAATAAAGAGTACAGCAGAAAAATACAAAATCTTACTTCTTTGATACTAATAGAAAATAACATTTTCTTTTTAGAGAGTTAAAGCACAAGAACCTCACCAATTTAAAAAAGCATAATAAGTAAAAGTGACAATGAATTGTCACCTCCAATAATAGTTCAATTTTAGGGGTGCATACCAGGGCTTCTTCTCTCTAATAAACTTAATATATTTCATATAAAATAACTTTAATATGGATTTATAAATATTTAAGCAAAAATAGTATATAATTCAACAGTTGAATGTATTACACAATATGAAAATCAAAAGGAGGTTGATATGCATACTATAAAGCTAAGTATACAAGATAAGGTTTTTGATAAAGTTATGTATTTTTTAAGCAATCTACCTAAAGATGAAGTTGTAATAGAAGAGTATAAAATAAAAAAGTGTTTATCTTATACATCAAAAGAAGATATACAAGAGACTAAAAGTTTTTCAGATCATAGTGCAAATCTTATAAAAGAGTGGAAAGACTCTGGTATGGACGATATATGGAAATAAAGTTTTTGGATGTAAGTATACAAAACAATAAGTTATATATAGTAAAGCACAAAGGAAGATATTGCAAGAAATAGATTTACAGGTTTTAAGAAAAGTAGATAAAACCACCACTCAAAAGTCTC
>JAAYJJ010000070.1 GCA_012522985.1 Aliarcobacter butzleri | reverse complement strand
TTTTATAGATTTTAAAAAACTCTTTATTTGTTAAGCTAACTTTAAGATAAGTCTTTAAAAATCCTATTTTATAAAGATAATAAAAAGCATATTCTAAATATTGTGTCTTAAATATCATCTCTAGTTCATTTGAGACTCTTTCATGGCTTAAATCATCTAATGAGATAGTTTTAAATAGCTCTAGACTATGTCGCTCTATCCTAAATCCAAATCTAGCAGCAAATCTAATACCCCTTAAAACCCTTAAACTATCTTCAATAAAGCTTTTTTTATCGACTATTTTTATACATTTATTGTTTAAATCTTCAACTCCACCATAAAAATCCAAGATCTCATCACTATATATATTTTGCATTAAAGAGTTGATTGTAAAATCCCTTCTTTTAGATGCTATTTGTTCATTATTTATATATGCAACTTCAAAACCATCATGTCCATAGCTTGTTTTTGTTTCAGTTCTTGGAAGTGAGATATCAACATTTTTATATTTATAGACGAAAAAAGATTTTCCAACACCACTAGCACTGATGTTTTGCATAAGAAGAGTAAAGGTCTCTACATCAATATCATAAACTTCTATATCAATATCATCACTATCAATTCCAAGAAATTTATCTCTTACATAACCACCAACAAAATAGACTCTTTTTGAGTAAGGAAAAAATAATTTTTTAAGATAAGCTAAAGTTTTTTGTTTACATTTGTTCATTTAACACTCATTTAATAGACAAATGTTACAATTTCCAAACTAAACAACAATTTCCTCCTAAATTTTGAAAAAGCAAGGTTTTATACAACCTTGCTTTTTTATTGCAAACTACTCTATAAAATTTGCTATTATATCACCCATTTCAGAAGTTGATACTACTTTAACTGCATCATATGATGCTAAATCTTTTGTTCTATAACCTTGCGAGAGTGCTTTTTTAATAGCATTATCTATCATATTAGCCGCTTCTTCTTCACCTAAAGAAAATCTAAGCATCATAGAAGCACTGCTTATTGTAGCTATTGGATTAGCTATACCTTGACCTGCTATATCTGGAGCTGAACCATGGATTGGCTCATAAATAGCTGTTTTATCTCCTGTTGAAGCTGAAGGTAAAAGTCCAATAGAACCACTTAACATACTAGCCTCATCACTTAATATATCTCCAAAAATATTACCAGTTAGCATCACATCAAATTGTCTTGGATTTGCTATTAGTTGCATTGCTGCATTATCTACATACATATGTGATAGCTCAACATCAGGATACTCTTTTGCTACTTCTATAACTGTATCTCTCCAAAGTTGGCTTACATCAAGTACATTTGCTTTATCAACTGAGCATACTTTTTTTCTTCTTTTTTGTGCTAGTTTAAATGCAGTATGAGCTATTCTTTTAATCTCTGGAACACTATATACCATAGTATTCCAGCCTTTAATATCATCTTTACCTCTTGGCTCACCAAAATATATACCACCAATAAGCTCTCTTACAACCATCAAATCAACACCTTTGATAACATCTGCTTTTAAACTACTTGCATTGATAAGTTCATCATAAACAAGTGCTGGTCTTAAGTTTGCAAATACACCCATCTCTTTTCTAAATCTAAGTAGTCCCGATTCTGGCCTAAGCTCTCTTGGTAAAGAGTCCCATTTATGTCCTCCAATAGCTCCAAATAAACAAGCATCACTATTTAAAACACCTCTTATAGTCTCTTCTGGTAAAGGATTACCTGTAATATCTACAGCAATTCCACCCATTAAATACTCTTCATATTCTAAGCTAAAACCACTTTTATAAGCAACCCTATCAAGTACCTTCATCGCTTCATCTACGATTTCAGGACCTATTCCATCACCTTTTATTATTGAAATTTTATATGACTTCATTTATTTTACCTCATTTTTTGCATAATTCATCAATCCACCAGCACTCAAAAGCTCTTGCATAAAAGGTGGAATTGGAGTAAATTTATATATTTTATTTGTTGTTAAGTTTTTGATCTCTCCAGCATCAAAATCAATCTCTATATTATCACCCTCTTTTATCTCATCGCTTTCTTTAAGCTCAAATATAGGAAGTCCCATATTAAAAGCGTTTCTATAAAAGATCCTAGCAAAACTCTTTGCTACTACAGCTCCAACACCCGCAGCTTTTAGAGCTATAGGAGCATGTTCTCTACTGCTCCCACTTCCAAAATTTTCACCAGCAACTATTATATCACCTTTTTGGACTTTTTTTGCAAATGTAGGATCAGCATCTTCCATAACAAACTTAGCTAAATGAGCTGGATCTGAGCTATTTAAATATCTTGCAGCAATAATTAAATCTGTATCTATATTGTCTCCAAAATTCCATACTTTTCCATTAATTTTATCCATATTATATATCC
>JAAYJJ010000069.1 GCA_012522985.1 Aliarcobacter butzleri | reverse complement strand
ATGTATAGGAGCCATTAAAAATACCCTTTTTTGTCTAAGTTTATAACTTCCAACTTGTAATATAACAGATATAGTCTCCATTACAAAAACAAATCCAACCAAAAGCAATAATAACTCATTTTTTGAAACTATTGCACAATACCCCATAAATCCGCCTATTGATAAGCTTCCTGTATCTCCCATAAAAACTTCAGCAGGATGAGAGTTATACCATAAAAAAGCTATTAAAGAGCCTACAAAAGCAGATACTATAATAGTTAGCTCACCACTGTTTTTGATACTTGGCATAAGTAGATATTGACTAAAAACTATATGTCCAGCTACATATACCAAAGCCCCTAGGGTAAAAAAAGCTATTATAGATGGAACAGTAGCAAGTCCATCTAATCCATCAGTAAGATTTACAGCATTGGTTGATGCTACCATAACAGCTACCCAAAATATAAGAGAAAAATATCCCAAATCAAATAAAGGGTTTTTATAAAAAGGTATATAAAAATCACTATTATGTCCATAAAACAATAATAACACTCCTATCATAATAGAGACTATAATCTGCAAGATCATCTTAGCCTTTGGACTTAGTCCTGCGTCATTTTTGTTGTTAATGATTTTTGAAATATCATCTTTTAATCCAATAAGAGCAAAAAGTACAATAGTTGCTATACCACCTACAACATATACATTGTTTAGTTTAGCTGTAAGAAGTGTAGCTATAATAGTACTAAAAACAAAAACAATACCACCCATAGTAGGAGTTCCTGCTTTTTGTTGGTGTGTTTTTGGAGCTAACTCATAGATAGGTTGAGAACTTTTTTGTCTTTTTGCCCATTTGATAAAATATGGCATTAAAAAAAGTGCTAAAAAAAAAGATATTGCAAAAGCAATCCCAGCTCTAACTGTAATATATTGTAAAATATTTAAATCAAAAATTTTATAAAAAGAATAAAACAAATTTTAACCTCAAAATGGTATAATATTGCAAATTATACAAAAAACTAAATTTATTTAGCTTTAATTAAAGATTTTTTAGAGGAAAAAATTTGAAACAAAAAGTAATATTAGTAATAACAGATGGTATAGGACATAACCCTAGTTGTGATTATAACGCATTTTGCAATGCAAAAAAGCCAACATATGATTATCTATTTGCAAATGTGCCACACTCACTAATCAAAACTTATGGTTTATCTGTTGGTTTACCTGAAGGACAAATGGGCAATAGTGAAGTAGGTCATATGGCTCTTGGAAGTGGAAGAATACTCTATCAAGATCTAGTAAAAGTAAACTTAGCTATAGAAAATGATAATTTAAAAGACAATTCTATATTAAAAGAGATATTACAAAGATCTAATGATATACATTTAATAGGACTTGTAAGTGATGGTGGGGTTCATTCACATCTAAGTCATATCAAAGCTTTAGCACTTATAGCTAAAAACAGTGGCAAAAAAGTCTATCTTCATATCATAACTGATGGTAGAGACGTAAGTCCATCAAGTGCAAAAGAGTATATCAAAGATCTTAGCTCTATATGTGATGAAGAGATTCAAATAGCAACTGTTGCTGGTAGATTTTATACTATGGATAGGGATAATAGATGGCAAAGAGTCCAAAAAGGATATGATGTTATAGCAAATGCCATGCCAAAAATAGATCAAGATATATATAAGTATATAGACTCTCAATATAAAGAAGAGATTTATGATGAGTTTATAAAGCCTGTAGCTTTTGGTGGGTATGAGGGATTAAAAGAAAATGATGGTTTAATCTTTTGTAACTTTAGAAGCGATAGAGCAAGAGAGATAAGTAGTAGTTTTGCTGATAAAAACTTTACTCATTTTGATAGAAAAAATATAAATATCAATATAGCTACACTTACAGAATATGACAAAAACCTACCTCTACCTGTACTTTTTGCTAAAGAAAATGTCTCAAATACTCTAGCTCAAACTATAAGTGAGGCTGGACTTAGACAGTTTCATACAGCTGAAACTGAAAAATATGCTCATGTGACATTTTTCTTCAATGGTGGAGTAGAAGAGCCATTTGAAAATGAAACAAGAGTGCTTATACCATCACCAAAGGTAAAAACATATGATTTACAGCCTCATATGTCAGCACCGCAGGTAGGTGATGCAGTACTAAAAGCTATGGATGAAGAGTATGATTTTATAGTTGTAAACTTTGCAAATGGTGATATGGTAGGACATACTGGAGTTTTTGAAGCTGGTATTAAAGCTGTTGAAGCAGTTGATTTTGAACTTGGTAGAATCATACAAAAAGCTAAAGATAAAAACTACTCTTTTGTTCTTACAAGTGATCATGGAAACTGTGAGATGATGAAAGATAGTGATGGAAATACTCTTACAAACCATACAGTTGGAGATGTTTTTTGTTTTATAATCGATAAAAATGTAAAAAATATAAAAGATGGTGGGCTAAATAATATAGCTCCAACTATTTTAAAGCTAATGGGACTAGAGATTCCAGCACAAATGGATGAAGCTCTATTTTAAGTAAAAAAGGAAAAGCTTGATTGAAATAAACTCTATATTTGTAAAGCATATTGATAAAGTATTATTAGATATATCTTTTCAAATAGACAAATCAACTGCACTTATAGGTGAAAGTGGTAGTGGAAAGTCTTTGACTATAAAAGCACTTTTAGATCTAATACCACCAAATCTTACATATAAAAAAGAGATAAGCTCAAGCTTTGAACTAAATGCACAAAATATAGGTTTTGTTCCACAAAATCCATTTTCTTCGCTATCTCCTCTTACAAAGATAAAAAATCAATTTTTTGTAAATAAAAAACAACAAATAGAGCTTTTATCTCTTGTAGGTTTAGATAAAAATTTACTCGAAAGATTCCCAAGTGAACTAAGTGGTGGACAACTTCAAAGAGTGATTATTGCTATGGCTTTAAGTAATAATCCAAAACTACTTTTGCTAGATGAACCAACAACAGCACTTGATACCAAATCAAAAGAGCTTATTATCTCACTAATAAAAGAGATATCTCTTAAGATGAATCTAAAAATAGTTTTTGTAACACATGATATCTCTATTATTACAGAGTTTTGTCAAGATGTTATTATTATCAAAAATGGCAAAATTGTTGAGTATGGAAAAACATTGGATATATTAAAAACTCCAAAAGATGAATATACAAAACAACTTATAAGCTCAAATTTTAAATATAGAAAAAAAAGAGAATAATATGATAAAAAAATTTCTTCTAGGTACTATTTTACTCTTTATTGTGGCAATATCTATATTTGTTTTATATATTTATTCACAAATAAGATTTGATTTAGATAAAATCTTAGACTATAGACCCAAGCTAACTACACAATTTTATGATACAAATGGTGAACTTGTAGCAAATCTTTTTGAAGATGAGCATAGAATATTGGCTAACTATGATGAACTACCATCTAGACTTATAGAGGCTCTTTTAGCTATAGAAGATACACAATTTTTTGAACACTATGGTATTAATGAAGAGGCTATTATAAGAGCTATGGCAAAAAATATCCAATCAGGTAAATTCACTGAAGGAGCTAGTACTCTAACACAACAGTTGGTAAAAACTATGCTTTTAAGTAGAGAAAAAAAGCTAGAAAGAAAGATTAAAGAGGCTATTTTATCTATAAGATTAGAACAAATCCTAACTAAAGAGGAGATTTTATTTAGATATTTCAACGAAATCTACTTTGGGCATGGCTATTATGGAATAAAAACTGCAAGTTTGGGTTACTTTAAAAAAGAACCATATGAGCTAAATCTAAAAGAAATAGCTATGTTAGTATCACTTCCTAGAGCTCCTAGCTTTTATGATCCTACAAAAAACTATAAATTTTCACTAGCTAGAGCAAATGTAGTGTTAAAAAGAATGTTTGAGTTAGGTTGGATTAACGAAAATGAATATAATCAATTTAGTGATCTTGAGCCTGAAGTTTTTGATCAAACTCTAACACAAAACAAAGCTCCTTATGTAATAGATGAGATTTTAAGAACTATGGGTAGCTATTTACCTGATATTAAAACAGGTGGATATAAAATCTATTTAACTATAGATTTAAAAACTCAACTTTTAGCACAAAATGCTCTTATTTATGGATATAATGAGATTAAAAAACGAGATCCTAAGGGTAATTTTAGCAAATCATTAAACGGAGCCTTAGTAGTAACAGAGAGTGCTACTGGTAGTGTTTTGGCTCTTATTGGTGGAATTGATTATAATACATCATCTTTTAATAGAGCAACACAATCAAAAAGACAACCTGGAAGTAGTGCTAAGCCATTTTTTTATCAAATAGCTTTAGATATGGGATATGGTACAAATAGTAGTTTAGTAGATATTTCTAGAACGTATGAGTATAAAATCTCTGAACTTGAAGCTAAAGTGTGGCAACCTACAAATTATGAAAACAATCTAAAAGGATTTATCTCTTTAAAAGAGGCATTAACTCTATCAAGAAATCTAGCTACCATAAATCTAGTTTCAGATATAGGACTTGATATAGTGTATGATAAACTTACCTCTTTTGGATTTAAAAACATCCCAAAAGATCTATCTATATCTCTTGGAAGTTTTGGAATATCACCTCTAGAATTTAGTCGGCTCTTTACTATGTTTTCAAATCAAGGTACTCAAGTAGAGCCTATATTAATCAAATCAATAACCAATCCAAATGGACAAATTATCAACTTTATATCAGAAAAAAAACAATTTACCTCACCAGAACAAGCCTATTTGATGACAGATATTTTAAAAAATGTAGTCCAAAAAGGAACAGGAAGAGGTGCTAGAGTAGCTGATATTGAACTTGCTGGAAAAACAGGAACAACCAATAACAATGTAGATAACTGGTTTTGTGGATACTCTCCTTCTATTCAAGTGATTGTTTGGTATGGCAATGATGATAATACCCCAATGTCAAGAGTAGAAACTGGTGGAAGAAGTACGGCTCCTGTTTTTAGATACTTCTTTGAACAATATCTCAACGTTTATCCACAAATTCCAAGACATTTTGAAATACCATCAGGTGTATATAGTTCCAAAATCAACGGACAAACAGAGTATTTTACAGATACTTCTAAGCTAGAAGATCCAAATACTACACAAAACAATGAACCAAGCAGTGGTGTAATCTTTTAATTTTAGCCCAAAATACAACTTTTGGGCTTATTCTTATTAGATCCAAATATTATCAATAAGCCTAGTATCTCCTACTTTTGCAGCTACAAGTATAATACTATTTTTTGGAATAATTGTTTTTATTTGATTAAATTCTCTATCTACAAAAGCTATATAATCAAGCTTAACTTCACTTAAAACATCAAGCATAGACTCCTCTATACTTTGTATATCCATAATCCCAGAGCCTACTTTTTTGGCTGCTGTATGTAATGATTTAGATAAAGATAGAGCTTTTTGTCTTTGTTCTTTATCTAAATATATATTTCTACTGCTAAGTGCTAAGCCATCACTATCTCTTATAAGTTCACATGCAACTATATTGATATCCATAAAAAGATCTTTTACCATCTGTTCTATCAATACAAGTTGTTGTGCATCTTTTTTACCAAAATATGCATTTGTTGGTTTGACTAGATTAAAAAGTTTACAAACAACTCTTAATACTCCATCAAAATGCCCTGCTCTAACAAATCCTTCTAAAATATATGATTTATTATTTGGTGCTATGATTTTTACCTCATCACTATTTGTATAGATCTCTTCTATATTAGGAGCAAAAACAATATCTACATTACATAATCTACATATTTTTTCATCTACTTCTATTTTTTTGGGATATTTATCTAGATCCTCTCCTGCTAAAAATTGTGTTGGATTAACAAAAATAGAGACTACTACAATCTCATTTTCTGCTCTAGCCTTTTTTATAAGAGATATATGCCCATCATGTAAAGCACCCATAGTTGGTACAAATCCTATAGTTTTTCCATTTTGTTGTTTGATAGCACTTTTTAACTCATCAACACTATTTATAACTAACACTCTTCACCTCAAATTAACTTTTTAAATTTTCTAAATTATATATTATGCTCTCAGCTATCTCTACCATTTTGATATTTAATGCTTTATATTGGATGTCTTTTGTCTTTACAAACATCAAATCATAAATATCTCCATAAGTAAATAAAGAAAAATACAAATACTCTTTTGATTTTTTTTCTCTACCTAGCTCTAAAAACCATGTAGCCAACATAGAAAAAAGTAAAACAGAAGGATTAAAAGCCTCTCCCATCTTTATCTTTGAGGATATTTCTTTATTTAAAAATGCAAAATATTTCATAATAAGCCTAGAGTGTACACTCTTTTGAGCCATATAATATTCATCTTTATATAATACTTTTTTTATCTCTTTATAGATATTTAATGTCTGATTTTCTACAAATAGTGTAGTCTCTTCATCTACAAAAAAGATCTTTTCATCGTTGTATATATATGTTTGTATTAGCTCTTTTGCAAAAAGCAACAAAGCTTCTGTTTTGATTTTTGAAATATTTACTACCATTTTATATTTCTACTTTATTATCCAAAGGTAAAAAAACTCTAAAATTAGCTCCAAAATACTCTTTATTACCATACCAAAAGGTTTTATTTTCTACAGTTATTTTACCTTTTAAATGTTTAGATACTATTTCACTACTCATATATAGTCCTATTCCTGTACCTTGACTTTGATGTTTTGTGGTAAAATATGGCTCAAATATCTTCTCTTTTATCTCATCTAAGATACCACCACCATTATCTTGAATACTTATTACCAAATCATTATTTTGTCTAAAAACATCTACTAAAACTACTTTTACCTCTTCATTATTACTAATAACTGCATCTTTTGCATTGTTGAGTAGATTGATCATAGCTTGCATAGCCTCTCTAAAATAACTATTTACAAAGGTATTATCTATTATATTTACTTTTAAATCTATATGAGAATGTTTATAAGATGATTCTACTAACTTTGTAGAGCTATCTATTAATCTTTTTATATCAAACTTCTCTATCTCTTTGGATTCTTTAAAAAAGTTTCTAAAATCATCTATAGTTTTAGATAAATAATTAGCATGTTCTAAGATAGATTTATTAAACTCATCTATATCATTTGGAGTTATCAATCCAAACTCTTGTTTTAGTTTTAAACCACTTGAAGCTGTAGT
>JAAYJJ010000068.1 GCA_012522985.1 Aliarcobacter butzleri | reverse complement strand
TTTATATTCTCGTGAATTTTCACGAGAATATCTTAACTATCAAATCTTATAATTTTAATTAATATTTATCATCTTTCAACTACATTAAACTAAAATATAACAAATAGATAAATTTAAAGAATTTATTAGTAAAAATTAATTTGATAATAGTTATCATTTTAAGTTACTCTTAATCAAATATTTTATATAATCACTATATTTATTACTAGGAGAGGACTATGAGTGTATTGGTTTTAGGTGGTGATAGGATCGAAGGTATCACAGATTCTTTGAGTCTTTTGGGTGTAAAAGATATCACTCATTGGAGTTTACGAAAAACACGAGATATAAATAAAAAAATACCACAAAATACGCAGTATGTGATAATGCTAACAAATTTTTTAAATCACAATGCAATGTATAAGTTTAAAACAGAAGCAAAAAAGAGAAATATACCTTTTATTTGTGCCAATAGAAATGAAAATAGTGTAATTTGTAAGTTTTGTGAAATGGCTGATATTTGTCCAAATCGTAAGATTTGATGTATAAGTGGCAAAAGCCACTTATACTACCTAAACTTTTTAGTAGCTTCTACCATGTTTTTTAAAGCTGGAATAACTTCATCCCATTTTCTTGTTTTAAGTCCACAATCAGGGTTTATCCAAAGTTGCTCTTTTGGCAATACTTCAAGTAAAAGTTTAATTTGAGACTCTATCTCTTCTACACTAGGAACTCTAGGACTATGTATATCATATACCCCTGGGCCTATTTCTTTAGTATATCCTACTTGTTTAAAGATTTGTAGTAGTCTGTTACCACTTCTAGCTGTTTCTATAGTAATAACATCTGCATCCATAGCTTCTATAGTCTTGATGATATCGTTAAAATCACTATAACACATATGTGTATGGATTTGAGTGTGCGGATATGCTACACTTGTACTAAGTTTAAAGCTATTTACCGCCCACTTTTCATAATCAGCTATATTTTCTGCTCTTAGAGGATAGCCCTCTTTAAATGCTGCTTCATCAACTTGTATGATTTTGATACCATTTTTTTGTAGATCATCTATCTCATCAGCAAGGCATAGGGCTATTTGATAGGCTATTGTCTCTTTTGGGATATCATCTCTTACAAAAGACCAATTTATAATAGTAACAGGACCTGTTAGCATACCTTTTACTATTTTTTGAGTTTTACTTTGAGCATATGTTATCCATTTGGTTGTCATTGGATTATCAAGACTCACATCACCATATAAAATAGGAGGTTTTACACATCTTGTACCATAGCTTTGAACCCATCCATTTGCACTAAATGCAAAGCCATTTAATAACTCTCCAAAATATTCAACCATATCATTTCTCTCAGGCTCACCATGAACCAATACATCTAATCCTATCTCTTCTTGGATTTTGATAGCTTCATCTATATAGGCTTTGATATATTTTTCATAATCGCTTTTTTCTAGGTTAGAGTTTTTAAACTCTCTTCTTATCTTTCTTAGCTCATCTGTTTGAGGAAAAGATCCTATAGAAGTGGTCGCTAAATCTGGATATTTTAGAGTCTCTTTTTGGATTTTTAGCCTTGTTTTGGCATCTACTTCTCTATCAAAAGTAGATATATTTTCTACTCTTTGTTTGACTTTGAAGTTATGTACCATAGATGAAGAGTTTTTATCTTCTATAGCTTTTAAGCTATTTTCTAGTAGAGTTTGCTCATCTTTGTTTAGTTCAATATTGAAAAAAAGCTTTGATAAAAGTGATACTTCACTTAGCTTTTCTACTGCAAAACTTAGCCAATTTTTGATCTTTGGATCTAGAGTTGTTTCATATTTTAGAGTATATGGAGTATGAAGTAAGGAACAACTTGTGCTGATAATAATATTTTCTTTATCTATAAAGCTAAATATTTCTTTTAGTATTTGAAGGCTTTTTAAAAGATCATTTTTCCATATATTTCTACCATCAATTATACCAACAAAAAGCTTTTTTTGGCTTTTTGAGATAAGATTTAGTAGTTCTAAGTTTTTATTCCCTGCTACAAAGTCAAGTCCTATAGCCCAAATAGGAGTGTTGATTAAGATTTTTGTAGCTTCATTTGAGTGTTCAAAATATGTTGTAACTACTATTTTGATATTGCTTTTTACATGGCTAAGTTTATTGTATGCTTCTTGTAGTAGCAAAAGTTCTGAATTTTTTGGTTCTTTTACAAAATATGGCTCTTCAAATTGTACTATTATTTCATCATCTAGAGTTGAAAGCTCTTCTAAAAGCTTGATATATTGCTCTAAGAGTTTGTTAAAGTGTAGATAAGGGTCTCCACCATCATTTGACTTACTAAGAGCCAAAAATGAAACGGGTCCTATAA
This sequence comes from Aliarcobacter butzleri, assembly GCA_012522985.1. Lineage (GTDB taxonomy): Bacteria > Campylobacterota > Campylobacteria > Campylobacterales > Arcobacteraceae > UBA6211. The sequence continues at coordinate 4,386 of JAAYJJ010000068.1, read as the reverse complement.
GATTTATTTTTGGTTTAATATTTTGTGCTTTGGCATGAAGGTATTCATCAATAATTTTTTTGCTATTTAGTGAAAATTTTTGATCTTTGCTAAGCTCTGGTACTATATAGTGATAATTTGTATTAAACCACTTTGTCATAGACATAGCAACACTAGAGCTATTGCCTCTAGCCATAGCAAAATATTGCTCTTTTGGATCTTTGATATTTTCAAATCTTTTTGGAATAGCACCAAAAAGTACAATAGTATCTAAGATATTATCATAATATGAAAAGTCATTGATACTTATTAGATCAATTCCTGCATCTTTTTGATATTGCCAAGATCTCTCTTTTAGCATATTTGCACTTTTTTCTACCTCGTTAAAATCACATTTTTTAGCAAAATATTTTTCTAAAACAAACTTTAATTCTCTTTGTTCACCAATTCGTGGGAAGCCTACGATACTGTTTTTGATATTTTTTGACATTAGTTTATCCTTCTATTTAAAGATTATTTTTAATTTAATTTATTATTGATTGAGTGAGTTTATATAAATAAAAGGAGGATGTATGCCACTTCGTCTAAAACTAAAGCACTTACTAGAGCATTGGCAACGTTTAAGAGTTCTATTTTTGTTTAAAATCCGTTTGGATCTTGATCTATAATAGCAATTGCAACGATAAGGATTATATGAGCTAAGCTCTAGTGTAAGAAGTTCATCAAGTAAAGGTGGAGGATCTTCTTCTTTGTCTTCATAAGTTTTTGTATGATATGTATCCAAAGAGCCAAATCTAGCACACTCTTTATTAAGGGTTATTTGCACACTATATGCTTGTATGGAAGCTAAACTAAAATATCGTTTTCCAAAACCGCACGGAGATCTCAAGCAAAAACCACCTATAGTTAAATTTCAGTCATTGTAACATAAAAAAACTTTAACTATCATATAATATATGAACTAATTTATTTTTTACTTTTACAACTGTTTTTACTTCCACAGTTACAACCACCACTTTTAAATAGTGATTTATATATAAAATAAACAGCCCATATAAAAACAATACCTATAAAAACATTTTCTAGCATCTATTATCCTTTTCAATCTTTGCAAATACTATATGTCATATTAAAAGACTCTATAGTAAAACTATTTTTTTGTTAATCTTATACCTTTTAAAGAATTTAAAAGTAAAAATATAGTTGTTCCATTGTGCAAAACAGCGGTTGATATAGGTTTAAATAAACCTAGTGTTGCACCACCTAAAATCACACTATTAACTACAACAGTGGTATTAAAGTTTTTGTGGATTAAATCCATTGTTTTATTTGCAAGTTCTTTGGCTTCAACAATAGCATAAATATCATCTTTTAATAAACTTATATCTGCTGTAGCCTTTGCTATATCTGCACCTTTACTCATACTTATACCAATATTTGCACTAATAAGTGCAGGGGCATCATTGATACCATCACCTACAAAGGCAATATTCGCTCCATCTTGTTGGAGTTGTTTTATAATATTTGCTTTGTCATCAGGTTTTAGATTTGAATATACTTCATCAATACCAAGTTCTTTTGCAATCTGATTTGCTTTTGTTTGGATATCCCCAGTAAGCATAACAAGTTTTTTAACACCAAGTTGTTTTAGCTTTTGTATGGCATCTTTGGCATTATCTCTTAGCTTATCATTCATACCTATAGTACCAAGTAGCTTTTTATCATATCCTATATAAAGTAATATTTTTCCCTCATCTAAACAAGCTTCGATTTTGTCTAAATGTTTACTAAAATCTATTTTTTCATCTTCTTCTAAAAAATGCCTACTACCTATAACTACCTCTTTACCATTTACAATAGTTTTGACACCATGTGATACTATAAAATCAACCTCTTCATGGTGCATATGTACAAAACCTTTCTCTTTTGCTGCGTTTACAACAGCTTGAGCTACGGGGTGAAAGTAGTGTTCTTCGGCACTTGCTGTTAGATTTAATACATCTTCCTCACTCCAATCTTTGTCAAAGGAGTTAATATGTGTAACTTCTAGTTCTCCATAAGTTAATGTTCCTGTTTTATCAAAAACAAATGTATCAGCAGTAGCTAAAGACTCTATAGATTTTGCACCTTTTATCATAACTCCATTTTTACCAGCTTGTGAAATAGAGGATTTAAAGGCAACTGGAGTTGCAAGTTTAAGAGCACAAGAATAATCAGCTTGTAATACCGCTGCTACATTTTCAAAATTTTTATTTATCACATAAGATAATCCAGCAAGTCCTAGTGTTATAGGTACAAGTTCATCTGCTAGTTTAGTAGCTTTTAGCCCTATAGATGATTTTTCATTTAGTGATGTAAGTATATAGTTTTTGATTCTTGCAGTTGCAGTATTTTCACCTACTTGTTCAGCCCAGATTTTGATTCTACCATCTTCTACTATAGTTCCAGATATTACTCTATCACCCCTAGCTTTTTTGACTGGTATACTCTCTCCTGTCATAGAGACTTGATTGATATAAGCTTCTCCACCTATAATATGCCCATCTATAGCGATAGTATCGCCTGTACCAACTACTACAATATCACCTATATTTAGATCAGATGTATTGATAAGCTCAAGAGTTCTATCTCCATTATCTGTTAGCTTTTCTATCCAAACTTTTTCTATGTTAGGTTTTGCAAGTTCTTTTATAAGATCATCACTTTTTCTTACCATAGTCTCTTCTATATACTCACCAAGCTCTAGCATTACATTTGTTGCATTTGCAGCAGTATAATCTCGTCTTGCAAGACTTACTCCAACAGCCGTAGCTTCAAGAACTTTTGATGTTAAACCATCTGTAAAAAGCTCTTTAGTACCTTCATATAATAAAGAAGAACATGCAAGTGCTGTTAATGTAAACTTAATATTATCGTTTGGAACAAAAGGTGTTGTTATTAAAGCTGAAGAGGCCTTAATGATATTGTTTAAAGAGGGTTCTTCTTCACTTATACAATCATCACAAACAGTTAAAAATGTATCACAAGATTTATAAATATCACTATTTAGTTCTTGTAGTTTTTGATATAAAGACTCACTAATATCTTTTTCAATATCAAATATAATAGATTTTGCTTTTTTATTTATTCGCACATCTATTATACCAACTATAGATTTCAAATCCAATATAAGTTGATATGAATTTAAATCTTGTGATAAAAAATCACATATAAATCTTAATCTATTTTTTGTACTATGTACTAACTTTACACTGTTCATTTTATTGTTTTGAAGCCTCTAGTTCAGCTTTTGCATCTTCATATTTTTCTTTTAGCTCTTCAACTCCTGCTTGAAACATCTCGCTACTACCAGCTATAGTTTTAAATAATGCTTTTTGAGCTTTTTCATTTGTTAATAAATAAGCACCTATAGCACCTATTGTAGCACCTATTAAAAAGTTTTTTGTATCAAAATTATCAAATATACTACTTGTTGGAGTAGTAGTGTTGTTTATATATGGATTTTGTACTGTATTTGTTGTATCTACAGCTGTTTGGCTTTTTATATATGGATTTTTTTGTGTATTTTGCATTATTCTTCTCCTTCAATAATATTTTGAGTTTGTTCTATTTGTAGTTGCTCTTGTATATTTTGTGCAATATTTTCACTAATTTTTTCTGTTGCATAAATACCAATAGCACCAAGACTTATAGCTCCCAATAATCCAAGCCAATTTCCATTGCCTAGATGATTTGTAGCTGCTATTGCACTTCCTGTTGCAATACCACCTTGAACTGATAGTTTCATAGTATCACAAATAGCTTTTTGCTTTGTTATTTCCTCTTTTTTATATCTATTGTAGTTCATAGCACTAGCTACTATACTTGATGCAATAGAACCACTTACAACATGTCCTACTACACTTCTTGGAGTTCCTGTATTAATCATTTTCTTTTCCTTTAGTTGTATCTGTAATAGAAGAGTTTTTTGACTTTAAACATTCAACTTTATCTTCTATTTTATCTTTTGTTTCAACTGCTATATCTTTGACCTTCTCATAGCCACTAGATGCAATTTTTTTTGCTTTTGAAGCACCTTTTACTAAACTTTTTTCTATCTGTTTTTTGTTATTAAAAGCCAAAACAGCAACAGCTCCAGCAACCGCACCAGCAATAAATGGTAACATGATCTACTCCTTTTTTAAGATTTTTGCTCTTCATCGTTTTTGTCTAATATTTTTGAAAACATAGTTGTTCCCAAAGCACCTAAAATAGCACCAGCTATAAAAGAGATATTGGTATTTCCAAGTAGTTGCATAATCTCATCTTGTGAGACCTCACCAACACGAATCTTTTGAGCTAGTTCACTAAATTGATTTATTTTTGATATAGTGTCTTCTATTTTGTGTTCTGAAAAGTCGTTGTAAA
>JAAYJJ010000067.1 GCA_012522985.1 Aliarcobacter butzleri | reverse complement strand
TGACTATCGACTGATAACTTAACACTGAACTCTTAGCTCTTAAAACTTATTTTAATATATTTAGTTTATTTTAAGCTTTATTATATAATAATATCCATAAAATGAGGTTATTTATTTTAAAAATATAATAAGTTTATTTTGAGAGATGCGAAAAGAAGTCTTTTAGCTAATAAAAAGGGTGTGTTGTGAAAAGATTATATAAATATAAAAAAGCTGTAATAGATCAGGTGTTTTTGGGATTTTTTCTTTTTTTTGTGCTTATTGGCTTAGGTGCTACGGTGGCTGATGAGATACAAATGAGAAATGAATATATAAAACTTGAAGAGATGGCATATAGTACCTCTAAAGCTATGACAAGCATATATAATGAAACTTCAGGAAGTGAAGAGAGTAGATATCAAAAGGCTGAATGTATAGCAAAGGGTATAATCTCAAAAACAGCTTTGGGAGAGAAGCTATTAAAAGATAAAGCTATTGAGTTTATATGGTATGATATGGATAATGATGGAAGACCTGATTTTGTATCTACAAAAATAGATGGTTACTCATATAAAGGCTTTTGGTATGGTATAGTAGGGGCTGATGCTTTTAATATTCCAAATGCTAGTTATGTAGCTAAGGTAAGCCAATATGATACTAGGATATTAAAAAGTTATGATGTTTCTTTTGGTGGGACTAGTGGTGGTGCTCAGACTATTTTGGGAACATATACAAAAATAAAAAAAGATGATGGGCAAACATGTGTTGTAACAGAAGCAATAGCTGAGAGTGAAATAAATAATAAGTTAATAAAAAAATATCCTGCTTTTAATAGGGATGATTTTATGCCAAAAATAGTAATGCCAAATACTAAAGATAGTAAAGCCTCTTTAGGCTTGGCACAGGGAAGCCCTCCAAATACAGAGTATTTTTTGATCACTTGGGGTTATGATGCATATGGAAGCAATATGCCTAAAAATCCTTGTATAAATATAGAAAATCCTTGTAGTGGAAGTCCTAGTTTTAAGATTATAGATTGTAATAATAAAAAGGTAGCAACGGTTAAAAGTAAAAGCCAAGATCATTATATATTGTTTCAAGATCCAAAGTTCAATGGTATAAGTAAAGTAGATGGAAAAAACTATGATCATTTTCATATATTGGGAAGAACACATCTTCAAGCTTATCAAAACTTTTTAAAAAGTGAAGGACATGAGTGTAAAGCAACACAAACTCTTAAAGATGGACAAAAACTTTGTATAGAATATAAGCCACATAAGTTTTGTGTAGAATATTGGAAAGTTTGGCCTTATGCATGTAAAAAAGAGGTAACATCTGATGGACAACTTGACTGGGAGACGTGGGTAGAATATGCTACTGCTAATGGTATAGATTATAGTAAAGATCCAAATGATAATTATATTTATGCTATAGAAGACACCAAAGGTGGTGGAGATAGGGACTTTAATGATATATTTTTGGATATTCACAATAACTATGAAGCAGATGAAACAGAGATAGTTTATAGTAATGATGATTTGGAGTATAGTGAAAATGCTGCAAAGTTAAGAAGAATAAAACCAAATACTATAGCTGATGATTGTCTTGAATAATGTTTATAATAGGATTTTGCTTAAATAAGATAGACTAAAGTCCACTAAAATAGTGAGCTTCTAAGCTCACTTCAAAAAAAAAAAAACTTTTATTAATTGCTATCACTTCAATTCTTTCAAACAAAACCTTTAAGTAAAGATAAAGCTTATTTATATAATAATTAGAACCAAAGTTATTTAAGTTAGTAGATGTATAAGATTATATTAATTGTATTAAATCATTAGAGGTTTTATTTATGGTTTAAGTTTTGTTTTAGAGGTTACTATGCAAAAGATTGTTGGCTTCAAAAAGGCTTTTTTGGATCAGGTATTTTTGGGATTTTTTCTTTTTTTTGTGCTTATTGGCTTAGGTGCTACTGTAGCTGATGAGATAGAGTTAAGAAGTGAGTTAAGAGCCATAGAAGAGATAGCTACTAACTCAAGTAAAGCTATAAAAGAGATCTATGATACAACAAAAGATTATACAAAAGCAGAGGCTATAGCAAAAGGCATTATATCCCAAAGTCCTATAGGGCAAAGGTTATTAAAAGAACAAAATATAGAGTTTGTTTGGTATGGAAAAGATGAAGTGGCTAGTTATGTGGTTACTAAAATAGATGGTTACTCATATAAAGGTTTTTGGTATAGTATAGTAGGAGATGGGTATTTTACTATACCAATAGTAAGTGCGATAGAGAGCCTAGCCAAGGAAGAAAGAAGGCTTTTGAGCTTTGATAATAAATATTTAGGTGAGAGTGATGAGAGTAAATCAATCATAGGCACCTATACAACTACTGCTGATGGAAAGTGTATAGTAACACCTGCTACATCATCTGAAGAGATGCAAAAACTAAGAGAACTTTACCCAAAATATAGTAATGAAGAATTTTATCCACGAACAATAGTAGGCAATACAAGTGCCAAAGGCAATATAAATCTAGCTTATCAAGATTTTCCAGGTAATACTAAGTTTTATTTTATAGTTAGAGGGTTTGATTCTTACTCATTTTTGGGTAGGGAGCCAAAAGTAGAGATATTTTATCAAAATGGGGCTAGTTGCAAAGAGCCATCTTTTAAATTTGTAGATCAAATAGGTGGCTTATTGGGGCTATTGCCGGTGATAAATCATACACTAGATAAAGATTATGTTGTATTTGAAGATGCTATATTTAACGAAGGAGTGCAACAAATCCACAAAATAAGCAAAGATGCATGGATGGAGTATCAAAATTTTTTAAATACAGGTGGGATAAAATGTGAAAAGAGTCAAAATGGCATCTGTATTAAATACAAAGATAGTACTACACGTGTTAAATTATTTGGTGACAAAGTTAGAGTAGGAGCCTATTTGAAGTTTGAAAATTTTTTGGAGTTTGCTAGGGAAGAGGGGATTGATTATACTAAAGATCCAAATGGTAAATTTATCATAAATACAACTATAGTGGATGAAAAATGGACTCAACACAACCTAGAAAAGGAGATTTTTTTGGAAGTACAAGATTATTATGACACAAATCAGGTTATTTTTGATGATAGTAATGAAGAATTAAATCAAATAATAGAAAAATTAGATATAATAAGACAAAATAAGATTTTAGTCGAGCAAGAGGAAGGTTAAAGGATAACTATGACAATAAAAAGTTACAATAGTCAGGCAGCTCTTAGAGTTGCAAAATCAACCTTAGAAGAGAATGTTAAGGAGGTTTTGGAGCTTTTTTGTATTTTAGCTAAGCTTGAGTATATCACGTTTTACAAATATAACTATGAGTATAATAGTTATTTTTATCAATTTACTGTAAGTAATCAAGGTGAGGTTATAGTAGATGAAGATAACTTTAAAGATAAATTTGAAACAAACTTTGTAGTCAAAAAAGATGGAGTTACTCTTGGTAAGTTTGAGATATCAAGTAAGCTACAAAATAGGTTTGTTCCATTAAGGAAAACCTATAGTAAACTACTAAGAGACTTATACAAACTTTATGAGATAGAAAAAGAGCTTTATGGCTCTCAAACTATGTTCAATGTCCATATAGTTTATGATAAAACACAAGAGGCTTTTGCTCAAAATCTTCAATCAGGACTAAGAGGGCTTTTTAATATTGATATATTTTTAGAGACTTCTTTATCTTCAAAGCTGCTTGTTTTAAAAAACAAAGATATAAAGCATATTGTGATCTATGTAGTTGATGGTGAGACTAACTTAGTAAAAGATACGGAGTTAATAAAACAACTAAATGAGCTAATTATAGCTATAGGTCCAGATGATCATAGACTTAGTATGTTGTGTGGAAAGCTAGGTATTGAAACATATATATCAAGAGATGATTATAAACTAGAAAACCTAAAACCTATAGTCTTGCAAACAAGAAAAAATCTTATTAATAAAGATAAAACAAGTAATAAAATCATATCAATAGCTGGAATAAGTGGTGGTATAGGAACTACTACAGTGGCTATGAATGCTGCAAATTTGCTATCAAAAAATGCTTTTGATAAAAATATATTGTTTATTGATTTATCTACTACAAAAGCAGTAAGTAATATGTTTTTGGAAAAAAATCCAGTTCCAGATACAACTATAATAGAGCTTATAAATAGTGGGGAGTTTGATTTAGTTAAAAACTTAGATAATGGTCTAGTCAAAATAAGAGAAAACCTTTATACTATAACAGGTATCCAAAAACAAACAGATAAAGATATCTTAGAAAAAGATACTTTTATAGGGAAATTGCTTGATTATATTAAGTTTGCTAGTGAACATTTTAATTATATTATTATAGATATAGGAACAGCTGATTCATCATATCTAAAAACTACTATGTATGACCTTGCCAATGAGTTTTGGTTGATTACAGAGATGACTTTGCCTCATATATCTAAGCTTAAGACCTTTTATAACCTTCTAAAAAGAGCAGGACTTAAAGATAAAACATCATTTTTAATCAATAGATATGATTCACAAAGTGCTATTTCTATAGATGATGTTTTATCTATACTCAATATGGAAGAAGAGGATAAGATATTTTTTGATTATAAACTTAGAAATGACTATAGAACTCTAGGAAGTAGTTGGAACTATTGTGAACTAGCATCAGAAATAGCAACATCAAAGGACTCTTTTTTTATAGCAAGTTTGGAAGATGTGCTTATGAAGAAACATTTTTATATAAAATCAAAAGAGGAAGAAAAAGCAATAAATAATCTTTTAAGTACACTACTTAAAAAAGGTAAGAAATGAGAAATCTAAGATCTTTGATTGATGAGCAAGATAAAAAGATAGTTAGAGATACATATCTATTTAAAGATGATTTGTTAGAAACACCTGATAGTGTAGATGCTAAAATAGAAAGTATTAAGCAAAAAAACTTTAACTATAGATTGAATTTTCCAGAACTCTATCTAAATAAAAGATTGCTTGATATCGCTTATAGAATAAATGATAGCTTTATGCTTAACCTTAAATCAGAAAAAAAACTTACACGAGATGCACTAGAGCAGGTTTTGCCAGAGTATATTATGAACTATCCTGAAGCAAGAGGGCTTAAAAAAGAGATACAAGAGGATATCAAAACATTTATTATAAATAATATAGTAGGATATGGTCCTATAAGCTTGATATTTGATATAGCAAGTGGTGGATTAAATGATATTATAGTAAATACAAAAGATTATATAGATATTATATATGAGGGTAAAACAGAGATAACGCCTTTTAGTTTTAGGAGCGAAGAGGAGCTAAGAAAAGTAATAGATAAGATGTTAGCAGAAAACAATAGAAAAGTTGATGAAGCAAATCCTATTATGTCTAGTAAATTATCTGATGGATCAAGGGTAGAGGTGCAAATACCACCTATTGCAGCAAATGGTGGAAGCTGTATTACAATAAGAAAGTTTAATGATATTCCATTGATGGTAGAAAATCTAATAGATAGCGGACAAATGGACTATAAGATGGCATACTTTTTACTTAAAGCATCAAAAGGAAAGTGTAATATCATCGTAAGTGGTGGTACATCTAGTGGTAAAACAACATTTTTAAATGCTATAACTAGGTTTGTTGATGATAATGAACAGCTTATGATTATAGAAGACACCAAAGAGATGCAACCACAAATGCCTTGTCATAGCGTAAGATCATATGAGGCTAGAAATGCCAACGAAGAGGGTAAGGGAGCTATTCATCTTGATTATTTGCTAAGATCAGCTTTGCGGTCAAGTCCACGAAGGATTATTGTTGGTGAGTGTAGGGGTGCTGAGATTATAGTTATGTTAAATGCTATGAATACAGGTCACCCTGGGTCTATGACTACAATCCATGCTGATAATGTAAAAGAGGCTATTGTTAGGATAGAAAATATGTATCTTGAAGCAAGACCTAGTGCAAATATCAACTTTATTCGTGCACAAATAGTAAGTGCTGTTGATATAGTGTTGCAGCTTGTACGGTTTCCTGATGGAAGTAGAAAGGTTATAGCAATAAGTGAGCTAGAAAAAAGGCTTGAAGACAATAGTGTTATTTCAACTAATGATATCTTTAGATTTAAAAGAGATACTGAAGATATGAAAAAAGTTGTTGGAAACTTTGAAGTTTTATCTACTCCTAGTAGAACGCTAGAGCAGATGAATATGTTTGGAGTTGATATAGATACTAGAGTATTTGATCCAAACTTTGTGATGTCAAGGGAGATGCTTATAGAGGAGCTTGAAAAAGATCTTCCATCAAAAATGTGCGGTTGGGATAATAGCTATCTTGATATATTCTTGAAAAAAGA
>JAAYJJ010000066.1 GCA_012522985.1 Aliarcobacter butzleri | reverse complement strand
GTACAACCTTTTGATACTCTACTTCATCTTTGATGAGATGATCACTAGGAGTTACAAGTACTATTTCCTCAAGATCAAGTGCCATACAAGCAAGTGCAATAGCAGGAGCAGTATTTCTAGCTATTGGTTCTAGTAGGTAGTGAGTGGTGAGTTGTGAGTCGTGAATCGTGAATTGTGAGTGGTGAAGAGTGAGTGGTGAAGAGTGAGTTGTGAGTTCTTCTAGCTGATCTAATGCTAGAAAATACTGCTCACTATTTGATACTACAAATATATCATCACAAAGTTTACTATTTCTCTCAACTGTTAATTGAAATAGTGATTTGTCGTTAAATAGCTTTACAAATTGTTTAGGCATAAGAGTACGGCTGATTGGCCATAGTCTTGTACCACTTCCACCACATAGTATTATATTGGTCATTTTTACTTTTTACCCGCCTTATTTATCACTAAACAAATTATACCAAACCTCACCCAAACCATTTCTTAACCTTATCAAACATACTATCAAATATCCCCTCATGAGGCTTAGATTCTATCCCAAAGCTATCTTGAAGTTTATTTAAAAGCTCTGTTTGTTCACTATTTAGTGATTTTGGATATTGGATACTGATTTGAACTATTAAATCACCTTGTCCATATCCTTGCAAAGACTTAACACCTTCACCTTTAAACTTAAATTGTTCTTTATCTTTTGCACCTTGAGGGATTTTAAGCTCTAGCTCACCTCTAAGCCCTGGTATTTTGATTACACTTCCAAGAGCTACTTGAGTAAAAAAGAGTGGCACACTTATATAAATATCATTTTCATATCTAGCAAAATGTTTATCTTCTTTAACACCAATTTGTACATAAAGATCCCCTCTAGTACCATCAGGAGCTATGTTTCCTTTGCCTGATACTCTCATTCTATTGCCGTTATCTATACCTTCTGGGATAGTAATCTCAAAGCTATCTTCAGCCTCTTCATATCCCTTGCCGTGGCATTTTGAACATTTTTGCTCTATCTTCTCACCACTACCGCTACAGTGTGGGCAAGTTTGAGCAAAAGTCATAAATCCTTGTCTTATATGTATCTGTCCCTTACCAGCACAGTGTGGACATGTAGTCATTTTGCCATCTTTTGCTCCTGTTCCATGACAACTACTACAAGCTTTTTTATATTTGTATTTTATAGTTTTTTTAGTACCAAAAACAGCTTCATTAAACTCTATTGTTAAGTTTATTGCCATATCTATAGAATAAGGGTACTGTTTTTTTCTTTTTTGAGAAAATCCACCACCGCCAAAAGCACTTCCAAACATCTCTTCAAAGATAGCTCCAAGATCATCAAACCCGCCACCTCTACTAAAGCCACCTTGTCCTTCTAGTCCAGCTTTACCATATCTATCATAAACAGCTCTTTTTTCATCATCACCTAGCACTTGATAGGCTTCATTTATAGCCTTAAACTTCTCTTCTGCTTCTTTGTCGCCTTGGTTTTTATCAGGATGATACTGCATAGCAAGTCTTCTATATGACTTTTTGATTACAGTTTTATCTGCTGATTTTTCTACTTCTAATATCTGATAATAGTCCATTTCTACCAAAATTACTCTCCATAACAATAGTCCCAAATACTATATCTGGGATAAATTTTAAAATAATATCTTTTTTATAAGCTGATATTGTAGCAAATTTTTGCTATAATTACACTTATGAAATACAATTTAGTAAAATTTGAAGATTTAGTTCAAACTATACAAAGTCTTCCAACTATAGGCAAGAAAACAGCACAAAGACTAGCTTATCATATAGCTATCAATGATCCTTTTTTGGGCAAAAAACTCTCATTTGCTATAGACAATGCCATAAAGCATGTCAAAAAATGCTCAAATTGTGGCTTTATAAGTGAAGATGAGATTTGTAATATTTGCCTTGATGAGCTAAGAGACAACACTATATTATGTATAGTCCAAAATAGCAAAGATATATTTGCTATAGAAGAGAGTAGTAGCTATGATGGTAGGTATTTTGTTTTAGAAGAGCTTACTATAGAAAACATAGACAAACTCAAAGATCTTGTAAGCTTTAACCAAACAAAAGAGATAATTTTTGCTATTACTCCATCTCTTCAAAATGAGGCATTTATTCTTTTTATTGAGGATAAATTAAGTAGTTTTAATATAAACTTTACCAAAATAGCCCAAGGTGTGCCAACAGGAGTTAGTTTGGAAAACATAGATCTTTTATCATTAGCAAAATCTATGCAAATAAGGGTAAAAGCTTGAATAAACAAAGGATTATTTGTCAAAAATGCATTCATTACTTTGTTACATGGGAGCCTTCTCGTCCTCATGGATGTAGAGCTTATGGATTTAAATCAAAACAAATCCCATCAATGGTAGTCAAACAAACTAGCGGACAAGAGTGTGCCTTTTATGAGTTAAAAAGCAAATAAAAGGTATCATACTAAAAATTATTAGTTTTAAGGTTTGTTATGTACAACTTTGAAGATAAAAACAAAGACTACTCTCTTAGTATTGTTGATAAATATGTTATTATGTCAAGCACAGATACAAAAGGCATTATCACGTATGCATCTGAAGCTTTTTGTAACATAAGTGGTTATAGTAAAAAAGAGCTAATAGGCTCAAACCACAATATAGTAAGACATCCAGATATGCCAAAAGAGCTTTTCAAAGAGCTATGGAAAACTATCCAAAGTGGTAAAACTTGGAAAGGTGAAATCAAAAATCTTAAAAAAGATGGCGGATTTTACTGGGTTGAAGCTACCATAGAGCCCAAATTTAATACAGAAGGCAAAATAGTAGCATATGAAGCAATAAGAACTGATATTACAGCTAAAAAGCTTTTTTTAGAACAACAAAGTGTACTTATAGAACAATCCAAAAATGCAGCTATGGGAGAGATGATATCTATGATAGCTCATCAATGGAGACAACCTCTTCAAGCTATCTCTATTTTGATACAAAAACTCTCTTTTACCAAGCTTTTAGATGGTGAAATATCCCAAGAGTTGTTAGAACAAGTAGTAGATGATGTTTCAAAACAGCTTGAATATATGTCTAAAACTATAGATGATTTTAGAGATTACTTTAAACCAAATAAAGAAAAAGAGTATATTAAAGTATCCAATCTTATCAAAAAAGCAGAGGATTTTATCTGTTTTATGTTTAAAACTGAAGAGATAGAGTATAAAAAAGAGGCTCTTTCAGAAGATTTGACTCTTTTTGTACATATCAATGATTTAATACAAGTTTTAATCAATCTTGTAAACAATGCCAAAGATGCTTTAGTCTCTAATAATATAGAAAACAAATCTATAACAATAAGATACTATATTGAAAATAGTAACTATATAATAGAAGTAGATGACAATGCAAAAGGTATTCCTGAGGAAATTATTGGTAAAATATTTAACCCATACTTTTCCACAAAAACAAATAAAAACGGAACAGGATTGGGGCTATATATGTGCAAAACTATAATAGAACAACATTTACATGGAAAAATATATGCACAAAATATACCAAATGGTGCTAGATTTACTATAGAACTACCAATCTAAAAGGAGAAAAATGCTTTATGAAGAACTGATAATAACTATAAAAAAACTAGGATTCAACACACTTGATGAATTCTTAGATTTTGTAGGTATCAATAAAACAGAGACACTAAGGTGGCAAGAAGAGAAAATTATACCATATTATATAGTGCTAATTACACAACTACTATCAAATAGTAAGATTTGTATAGATCCAAACCTAGATCACTTAGTAGAAGAGTGTTTACCTTTGGCAAAGCTTCTTGATGAGGCTTCAAGCTTTCCACACAAACTAGAAGAGATGTTTTTATTACAAAAACAACTCAATGACTCAACCAATGGTAAAAATTGGGAACTAGGAATAAACAAGTTTGATAAAGAGATCAATTGGCTTAGATGTATTCATATGGAAGTATCAGAGCTAATTGATTCTACTCCATGGAAACACTGGAAAAACATCAAATCAACTCCAGATATGGACAATATCCATATAGAACTTGTTGATATTTGGCATTTTTTAATGAGTTTTTTATTACAAGAGACAAATGTCCCAAAAGCAGTCTCACTAGTAAATACTCACTGTATTTATGAAGCATCAAATCATATTGATATCAACTTAGTAGTAAAAGAGGCTGAAAAGCTTTCATATATAGCTCTTGCTATAGATACTGGAAATATGCCTATTTTTAGTGGTATGGAGAGATTTATAGATCAGTTTTTTAGATGTTGCAAAATCAGTGGACTTAGTTTTACTTGGCTTCAAAAGCTCTATATTGGTAAAAATTGTCTAAATCAGTTTAGACAAGATCATGGCTACAAAGAAGGCACATATATCAAAACTTGGGATGGCAAAGAGGATAATGTAATCTTAATAGAGATTTTAAATACTTTAGAAGATGCTAGTTTTAAGCTTGTTTATGAGAAACTATCACTTGCTTATAAAAGTAATAATTAAATCTTAGCAAATAATAATTACAAAATTTAAGGAGTTTTTATGAAAGTATTATTAATAAAAGATGTCAAAAGCTTAGGAAAAGCTGGTGAAATAAAAGAGGTAAAAGATGGTTATGGACAAAACTTTTTAATAGCAAAAGGGTTTGCTAAAAAAGCTACACCAGAAGTTATGCAAGAGTGGAAAGAAGAACAAGCTAGACTTGCCAAACTTTTACAAGAAGAGATAGACGCAGCAAAAGCTATAGCAAAACAGTTTGAAAATATTGTAGTCAAAATCATTCACAAAGTAGGAGCAAATGGTGCTCTTTTTGGATCTGTAACAAAAGATGAGATTGCTGATGAGCTAAAATCTACACATAATATAACTATAGATAAAAAAGATATCAATATCAAAACTGCTATCAAAGCAACAGGGCTTTATGAGGTAGATGTTAAGCTAGGACATGCAATACATGGTAGCTTAAAAGTTGAGATTATAGGAGAATAATTTGTTTGATGCTACTACGATACTTGCATATAGAACTGATAACAAAGCTGTAATAGGTGGTGATGGACAAGTTACTTTTGGTAATACAGTTTTAAAAAACAACGCAATAAAAATAAGAAAACTATATAAAGATGAGATTTTAGCTGGTTTTGCTGGAAGTACTGCTGATGCTTTTAATCTTTTTGAGATGTTTGAAGGACATCTTGAAGCAAAAAGAGGAGATCTTTTTAAAGCTGTTGTTGAGTTTAGCAAAGCTTGGCGAAAAGACAAAATCCTAAGAAGACTAGAGGCTATGATGATAGTTCTAAACAAAGAACATATCTTTATACTTAGTGGAAATGGTGATGTTGTTGAGCCTGAAGATGGACAAATAGCTGCTATTGGAAGTGGTGGCAATTACGCCCTAAGTAGTGCAAAAGCCCTACACAAACACTCTACTCTAAGCCCAGAAGAACTTGTAAAAGAGTCTTTGATGATTGCAGGTGAATTATGTATCTACACAAATCAAAATATTAGATTATTGACACTATAATAGGAGCAATTTAAGATGAATATGACACCAAGAGAGATAGTTAGCTATTTAGATGATTATATTATAGGTCAAAATGATGCCAAAAAAACTATAGCATTGGCTCTAAGGAGTAGATATAGAAGAATGAGCTTATCAAGTGATCTTCAAGAAGAGATCACTCCTAAAAATATACTTATGATAGGAAGTACAGGAGTTGGTAAAACAGAGATAGCAAGGCGTCTAGCAAAGATGATGAATCTTCCTTTTGTAAAAGTTGAAGCTAGTAAATACACTGAAGTTGGATTTGTAGGACGAGATGTAGAGTCTATGGTAAGAGATCTTGTTTTTGAATCAATCAATATTATCACTAAAGAGTATGAAACTAAAATAGAAACACAAATAACAGATGAAGTAAATAAAATAATAGTAGAAAAGCTAGTTCCACCACTACCAAGTAGTGCAAGTGATCAAGCAAAAGAGTCTTTTATCTCTACTTTTAATAAAATGGAACAAAAAGTAATCAATGGTGATCTTGATGATAAAAAAATAGAGATAGAGCTATCCAAAAAAGCAAGTGTTGAGATAGTAGATACCAATCTACCTCTTGATATGAGTGCTTTGCAAGAGTCTTTAAATAAAGCCTTTGGCAACCTAAATAAAGACAAAATCAAAAAAGAAGTAACTATCAAAGATGCCAAGGTTATACTAAGAGGTGAAGCTAGTGATAGACTACTAGATAAAGAATCCATAAAAGTAGAAGCCCTAAAAAGAGCTCAAAATGGTGGTATAATATTTATAGATGAGATAGATAAAATAGCTTCTGGCAATGATGGTAGAAAATCAGATCCTAGTAAAGAAGGTGTCCAAAGAGATCTTTTACCTATAGTAGAGGGAAGTACAGTAAATACTAAGTTTGGTCAAGTAAAAACAGATCATATTTTGTTTATTGCTGCTGGAGCTTTTCATATAAGTAAACCTAGTGATCTTTTGCCTGAACTTCAAGGAAGATTTCCCCTTAGAGTTGAACTTTTACCTCTTGATGAGGAGGCTCTTTATAAGATATTGACAAATACTAAAAACTCGCTACTAAAACAGTATCAAGCACTTTTAGGTGTAGAAGGTGTTGATTTAGAGTTTAATGATGAGTCTATTCATGCACTAGCTAAATATTGCCTTAATGCCAATGAAAAAGCTGAAGATATAGGAGCTAGAAGACTTCATACAGTTATAGAAAAAGTATTAGAAGATATAAGCTTTGATGCAGATCTAAACAAAGGTGAAACAATAGTAGTTACAAAAGAGTTAGTAGAAGAAAAACTAAAAGATATTGTTCAAGATGAAGATTTAACTAGATATATTTTATAAATTAAGTTTATAATCGATATAATTAAAAAACTATTTAGGAGAAATAACTATGAATGTTGTAACATTTAGTGAGGTTGATTCTACTCTTATTGATTCAAGGCATAGCGTTTGTAACTTCCAAAGTGGATGTGATGATATCAAAGGAGATGTTGCTATTATTGATATAGAGACTATCTTTGATTTTGAAGAGAACAAATCTCAAGCTTGTAAAAATGAGTATATCTCTGTGGCTATTATAGATGATGAGAGTGATTATGCAGCATTTAAAAATTTTGGTATAGATGCCTGGATCCAAAGAGATGAATTAGCTGAGCTTAATAGTTTACTAAATCTAATAGAAAAAAGGTTTTTATCATAATTATAGATACTCATTGCCATTTGGATCATAGTGATTATTATGATGATTTAGATGAAGTAATAAATAATGCACAAAAAAAGGGAATAAAACAGATAATAATCCCAGGGGCAAGTTTAGAAGATTTACCTAGAGCTATAGAGATATCTCAAAAATATGATATGGTTTATTTTGCTGTAGGTGTTCATCCTTATGATATAAAATCATTTGATTTAGATATCTTAAAACAATATATTACCCACCCCAAATGTGTAGCTGTTGGGGAGTGTGGGCTTGATTATTATAGGCTAAGTGGTACGTTAGAAGAAAACAATGCCGAAAAAGCTATACAAAAAGAGATATTTATAAAACAAATCAAACTTAGCATTGAGTTTAAAAAGCCACTTATTATACATATAAGAGATGCTAGTTTGGACTCTTTGCATATACTACAAGAGTATGCTAGTAGTGAACTAGGCGGGGTGTTGCATTGTTACAATGCAGACTCTCAGCTACTTGTTTTGGCGAAAAAAAACTTCTATTTTGGTATAGGGGGAGTGCTAACGTTTAAAAATGCCAGAAAACTAGTAGAGGTCTTACCTAAAATCCCTTTAGAAAAGATTATACTAGAAACAGATGCACCATATCTTACTCCACACCCTCATAGAGGTAGTAGAAACGAACCTGCTTATACTAAAATAGTATGCGAAAAAGTGGCAGAATTACTAAATCTTACCCCAAGAGAAGTAGCACAACTAACAAGTACAAATGCTAAAAAACTTTTTAATATATGATATTAAGCAATAAAAAGATATAATAAGACGCAATTTTTATTATAAAAGAGGTTATTATGCGATATTTGTTTATTGTATTATTATTATCTTACTCTTTATTTGCCAATATTATGGAACTCAACGATGTAACAAGAACTGATTTAGAGATTTTAAATGAGTTTGACATAGAGCCTGATTTTTTGGCAAACTTAGAGCTACAAGAATCATACAACAACTTTGCACTAAAAGAGAAAGATTATTTTATAGAGAGTTTTAATAGCTCACTTTTACTTATACCTACGGTAAAATCTATTTTAGCTAAAGAAGATGTACCTTCAGTAATGCTATATGTGGGTATGGCTGAGTCCAACTTTGATATAAAAAGTCACTCCAATATGGGAGCTAAAGGTTTATGGCAATTTATCCCTGATACAGCTAAAAAATTTGGCTTATCAAATGATAAATATATAGATGAAAGACTTGATATTGAAAAATCAACAATAGCAGCTTCAAAATATCTAAAAAGACTTCATAATCTATTTGGTAAATGGTATCTTGCTGCTATTGCATATAACTGCGGTGAGGGACGACTAGTAGAGGGAATAGTCAGATTATCTTTAGATAAATATATAGAAAAAAATCCTAATTTTGAACATAGCCAAAAATTCAAAGAGTATAGAAAAGTTATCAAAAACTATCAAAATAGGAAAAACAATCACAATGAACTTTTTAAAGTCTATAGAGAGATCAAAAGCTTAAATATAGATTTTACTCTATCTGAACTTTTAGAAATCCAAGAGATAACCTCTAGGCAATATATCCCAAAAGAGAGTAGAAATCATATAAGAAAAATAGTAGCTTTTGCTATAATGTTAAATAAAGAGTTAGAGTTAAATGAGCAAAACCCTCACCTACTAAATAGAGGTATGGGAGATATGATAGTATCTATAGAGACAAATGGTGGTTTTCATCTTAAAAACATAGCAGAAGCTTCAAATCTATCTTATGAAGATATTCTAACATTAAATAGCCACTTAAAGCAAGAGTATATACCAAATAATAAATCAAAATATCGAATCTATATACCTTATTATGCTTTACAAACCTATCATGAAAATAAAAACAATATAAAACCAACTATTTTACAAAAACATATTGTAAAACAAGGTGATTCACTTAATAAAATATCATCTCTTTATGGTATAAGCTCTTCTTATATACAAGAGTTTAATAACCTAAAATCTGATAAAATCAAACCAAATCAAGAGCTTTTAATACCTTTTAAAGAGGGTACAAAAATAGTTGTTAAAAAGACAAAACAAAAAGAGTATATAGTACAAAAAGGTGATACTCTTAGTACAATAGCACTTAAACAAAAAGTCTCTTTAAAAAAACTTATGGGTGACAATAAACTAAACTCATCAAATATATCTATTGGAGATAAGCTTGTTATCAATAACTAAAAGTTTGCTTTTATTTATAGGATTGATCCTTATATTAAGTGGGTGTACTACACAAAGTAGGCAAAATGTTGGATACTATAGTCAATCTATGCAATCAACTCCAAAAGAGGAGATCAAAAACTCACCAGCTATGCATAAAGCTACTATGAGACCTTATCAGGTTTTTGGTAAATGGTACTATCCTACTACAGCTAGTGTTGGTGATGTACATAAAGGTATTGCTTCTTGGTATGGTCCAGATTTTCACGCTAAAAAAACAAGTAATGGTGAGATCTACAATATGCATGCTATGACAGCAGCTCATAAAACTTTGCCTATGAATACTATAGTCAAAGTTGAAAATATAGATAATGGTTTAACAACAACAGTTAGAATCAACGATAGAGGTCCTTTTGTAGGAACTAGAATTATAGATCTATCAAATGCAGCTGCAAAGGCTATCAATATGGAAAAAAAGGGTTTAGCTAATGTTAAACTAACTATTCTTGGTTTTCACGGTAAAATAGCTACTACACAAGCAGAAAAAGAAGAAAGTGCAGTTGTAGGTGGATATTATGTACAAGTTGGAGCATTTAGAAACTATAGTGGTGCAAAAATAACGCAAGATAAATTTAAATTAATAATAGATTCAAACTATGATGTTATTATCAAAGAGGGTGAGTTTGAAGATAAACCAATCAATCGTGTCTGGGTAAGTGGTTTTAGAAGTATAGAAGAAGCAGATGACTTCAAAAGATCAAATAACCTTGAAGGTGCGATGATTATAGCACAATAACTGAGGTAAAAATGAAAGAAATTATAAGAACAACTAAAGAAACAGATATAAAATGTAGTGTTGATTTATGCTCAAAAGAGTACTCTATAAATAGTGGAGTTGGCTTTTTTGATCATATGCTTGAAGCTCTTAGCAAACATAGTGGTATAGGTATAAATTTGCTTTGCAAAGGCGATACACATATAGATGATCACCACAGTGTAGAAGATAGCGGTATAGCTATAGGACAAGCTCTAAAAGCAGAGATTTTTCCTATATCAGCAGTTGAGCGATATGGAAATGCAACGGTAGTAATGGATGAAGCAAGTGCTACAGTGGCACTAGATCTTAGTAACCGTCCTTACCTACACTATGATGTAGATATAGCAGGTAAAGTAGGTAACTTTGATACTGAACTTGTTGAAGAGTTTTTTCATGCACTTACACTAAATGCAGGAATAACTGCTCATATAGTACTAGATAGAGGCAAAAACAAACATCATATTGTAGAAGCTGTTTTCAAAGCCTTTGCAGTAGCTCTAAGAAGAGCTTTAACACCAAATGAAAAGATTGGTATTCCTAGTACAAAAGGTGTATTGTGATTAAACTACTTGTTATAGATGTTGATGGAACTATGACTGATGGAAAGATCACCTATATAGATAACAATGGTGAGCTTTTGGAATCAAAACAATTTTGTGTAAAAGATGGTTTAGCTATATCAGTATGGAGTAAAAAACTAGGCTTAAAAGTTGCTATTATAACAGGTAGAAAATCAAAAGTTGTTGAAAAAAGAGCAAAAGAGCTAGGTGTAAACTATTTGTATCAAGGTGTTGATAATAAACTTGAAATCTTACAAGCTATTATGGAACATGAGGGTATTTCCAAAAATGAAATAGCGGCCATAGGCGATGATCTCAATGATTATAAAATGCTAGATTTTGTAGGACTTGCTTTTTGTCCACAAAATGCATCTGCTTATATAAAAAATATTGTACATAAAGTATGTGAAGCAAAAGGTGGCGAAGGAGCTGTTAGAGAAGCTATAGAGTATATATGCAAAACTTATGATTTAGAAGATGAGTTTTTATCTGCATGGCTATAAGATATTTTATTTTTTCTATTTTTATACTCTCTATAACAACACTTTTTATTGGAAATAGTAGTAAAAATGAAGAGTCAAATAAAGAGGAAAAGCCAAACTTTATCTTTGATAACTCCAAATTATATACTATCTCAAAAGATGGTTTACAAAGGATAGTAGAAGCAAAAGAGACTCTTTTTTATCCAACAAAAGAGGAGGCTTTTGATATAAAAGCTACTATTAAAACAAGTAATAATACTATTTTTGATACAATACATTCAGATTATGCTCTAAAAGAGTTAGATATTATTACTTTTAGAGATAATGTAGAGTTTTATAGAGATGATTTTATAAGCTTGAAAACAGAAGAAGCGTACTATAATACTAAAAACAAAGAAGCTTATAATAACACAGCTTTTAGTGGATTTTATTATAAGCATACGATTCAAGGAGATAGTTTTCTTACAAAAGATAACTATTTTATACAAGCAAAAAATACAATATTTAATATAAATCTAAAGGATTAAGGTGAAGTATCTTATACTCTTTTTTATACTATGTTCAACACTCTTTGCCGATAATCAGCTGATTATAGATTCTAACTTTTTTGAAGCAGATGATCAAAAAGGAGTAGCTATTTTTACAGGAAATGTAAAAGTTACTAAAATAGAAGATAAACTCAACTGTGATAAATTGGTTGTAAATATGATAAAAGATAATCAAAACCAACAAACTCCAGAAAAATATACTGCTACTGGTAATGTTGATTTTAATGTTTACTCTAACGATAAAGTATATTATGGAAAAGGTGATACTGTTATATATGAACCTTTTAAAAATAGATATACTATTTTTGGTAATGGCTACCTTGAAGAAAAAACTGATGGTAGAATACTCTATGGTGAAGAGATCTATTTAGATGAGATAACTGCTCAAGCAAAAGTTGTTGGAAAAGAGAGTAAACCTGTTAGATTTATGATGAAACTTCAAGATACAAATAAAGAAAAACAATGAAAATAATAGATGCACAATTTTTAACATCAGCTACTTCTATAAAGGAGTCTCCTTCTCCAGATATAACTGAAGTTGCTTTTTTGGGTAGAAGTAATGTAGGTAAAAGCTCACTACTAAATAGCCTTACAAATAGAAAATCTTTGGCAAAATCATCTTCTACTCCTGGTAAAACAAAACTTATTAATTTTTTTGATATTAAATTCAAAAACGAAGAAGATAATATCTTTAAAGCAAGATTTGTGGATTTACCAGGCTTTGGATATGCAAAAGTATCCAAAAGTCTTAAAGAAGATTGGGAAAAACATCTAACAGATTTTTTATACCAAAGAGAGAGTTTAAGAGTTTTTATACATCTAATAGACTCTAGACATCCTGATTTAGAGATAGATAAAAGTGTTGATGAGTTTTTAAATCATATCAAAAAAGGTGATCAAATCATCATAAATGCTTTTACAAAGATAGATAAATTAAAACAAAATGAACTATCAAAACTAAGATCAAAATACCCAGATGGAGTATTTATAACCAACCTAAAACAAAAAGGTATTACTGAACTAACAAACAAAATAACATCTTATTTATTTGGTGAATAATATGAATACTATCAAATACTCTAAACCTTTGGTTTATGATATAAAAGATATGCAAACTCTTGTAGAGCCTGAAGTAGAAAAAGGTTTAATCCTATATAGAAGTGCCGATGAAATGGCTACTACTATAAGATCTTATATATTAGCAAAAGATGGTGAACAAATAGTTGGTTTTGTTGCTTTACATATACACTCTACTAGCTTAGCTGAAGTAAGAAGTCTTATTGTTAAAGAAAGTCATAGAAACAAAGGCATAGGTAGGGCTTTGGTAAAAAGTGCCTTAAATGAAGCTAGTATGCTAGGCTTAAAAGAGGTTTTAACCCTTACTTATCACAAAGAACTATTTTTATATTTAGGCTTTAAAGAGATTCCAAAAGAGTCTATACCAGAACATAAAATTTGGGCTGATTGTATAAGATGTAAACATTTTCCAATATGCGACGAAGTGTCTTTAGTTTTCAAACTATAATAGTACTTACAACTCTAAGTGTTATAATAAGTAACTTACTAAGTAGTGTACATTTTATACCACTTACTATGGCTGGAGTTTTATTTCATCTTACAAAAGAGTCTTTAGATCAAAAGTCCTACTACTCTTTGATTATTATATTAATAGGCTTTTTATTTATAGAATCAACTCAAGGTTTTGCAATATTTTCTTTATTTATTATCTCTTTTGTATTATATACTATAATATTGCCTTTTATAAAAAGAATTTTTACATTTGATAAATTTAAAATTATATTTGATACAATAATATTTTATTTATTGATATTATTAATAAACTTTCTAGTTACAAATGAGTTTTTACTTTCTATAGGATTTTTATTGCTCAATATTGTAGTTGATATTTTAATTATTGGACTATTTTTATGAGAACTAAAATTATATTATACTTTGTATCTTTTATTATGTTACTTATTCTTATTAGAGTATATAATATCTCAATAAAATCAAATACATATTATGAAGAGATATCTAGACAAAATCATATCAAAAAGGTATATAAAGCCCCAACTAGAGGGATAATAAGAGATAGAAATGGAATACCTATAGCTATAAATAATGTTGGTTTTTCACTTAGTATCAAACCACATCTAAACTCAAATAAAGAGCTTTTAGAGCTTAAAGAAATAGCAAAACTTATCTCTTACCACTTTCCTCAATATGATTTTGATGAGATAATAGACTTATATAAAAGAGAAAACTCACCATATAGACATGAGTATATAAAAGTAGTTGATTTTATACCTTATGATGAATTTTTCCCCAAATTTACTATATTTAACTCAACAAATAACCTTCAAATTAGTGATGCTACAAAAAGATACTATCCTTACAAAGAAATAGGAGCACATATTATAGGATATGTTGGAAAAGCAAATAAATTGGATTATGCTAATGATGAAATAACTAGACATACTAGGATTATTGGTAAAACTGGACTAGAACAACAATACAACACTCAATTACAAGGAACACTAGGTTATAAAGAGATCAAAGTAAATGCACTCAATGAAGAAGTAGAACTTATTAGTGTAGTAGAGCCTTCAAATAACAACGATATAATAACTACCTTAGATATCAACTTACAACAATATATCCACAAGATATTTGAAGGAACTGGTGGAGTTGTGGTAGTTCAAGATGTAAACAATGGTGAAGTACTAGCAGCAGCTAGTTTTCCTGAATATGATAATAATATCTTTGTCTCAGGGATATCACATAAACAGTGGCAAGAGATGAAAAATGATTTTAATAACCCTTTTACAAACAAAGTCATAAATGGACTCTATCCCCCAGGGTCAGTTATCAAAATGGGTGTAGCACTTTCATTTTTAGAAAATGGACTTGGTAGAAATTTTGGTGCTTATTGTAGCGGTAGTATTCAAGTAGGGAATAGAAAATTTCGTTGTTGGAAACATGATGGACATGGACATACTGATTATGTCAAATCATTATCTGAAAGTTGTGATGTTTTTTATTATGAAGGTAGCTTAAAAGTTGGAATAAACAAAATCTCCCAAACTCTTAAATCTTTAGGTTTTGGTGAAAAAACTGGGGTAGATTTGCAAAACGAATTTATAGGCATCAACCCAAGCAAAGAGTGGAAAATAAACAAATACAACCAAGCTTGGTATATAGGTGAAACTATAAACTCCTCTATAGGACAAGGTTATTTTTTAGCTACTCCTTTGCAAGTATCTAGATTTACATCATATATTGCTACTGGTATTTTATCTACACCTCATTTTGTTAAAAATCCAGATATCAAACATGAAAAATTACATTTTGATGAAAAAGATCTTCAGTTGATGAGAAAAGGTATGTATGAAGCAGTACACTCTCCTAGAGGTACAGCCAAAGGTCTAAGTAAAATAGATATATCTCTAGCAGCAAAAACAGGAACAGCACAAGTTGTAGGGATACCTCAAGAGCAGAAAAAAAGAATGAAAGAGAGCGAACTAGAGCATTATCAAAGATCTCATGCCTGGACAACTAGTTATGGACCATATAACAACCCTCAATACTCTGTAACTGTACTAAAAGAGCATGGTGGATATGGTGGAAGTGCCACAAGTAAAGAGATTATTTTAATCTATGAAAAACTTATTGAGCTAGGATATATAAAGTAGTTTAAAAACTACTTTATATAAAATCAAGATAAATAAGTAAACTTATACTTCAAATAACTTTTCTATAGTCCTCATTTCAGTATTGATAGATACTTGAGCCATTGTTTTATTATCTTCATTGAAAATAATAGGTGAACCAAGATTGATAGCTGATTTTGTTAAATCTGAATTATTCAATACCACTACAAAACTAATAGATACATTTGTATTATCATTGATATCTAAAAGTGTTTTAATAGAACTTGGTATTTCAATATGCTCATCATCAATAAAAGCGTTGATAAGAGTCATTTGTACATCTCCACCTACTTCATTTAGAACACTTGTAATTCCATCATTTTTTTCTATCTCAACTTCTTGTATATCTTCAAAACCATAAATTGGCTTTTTTACACTATACTTTACTTTTGTACTCATCAATACTCTCCTTATTAGTTTAAATAAGGTTAATTATAGCAAAGTAAATAAAAAATATCAAGTGTTATTATATAAATTATTTAGCAAAAACACTATTTATATAAAATTTTATTTAAAACTTTGAGCTAAGTTCCCTATAATAAGTGGCCATCCATCTATTACTATAAAAAAGATTATTTTTATAGGTAGTGAAATCATAACAGGGGGTAACATCATCATACCTAGACTCATCAAAATAGAAGCAACTATTATATCTATAACTAAAAATGGTAAAAATATCAAAAATCCTATCTCAAAAGCAGTTCTAAGCTCACTTACTATAAAAGCAGGCATTAAAATAGTCATCTTTACATCATCAATATTAGCAGGATTAGGCTCTTTTTTGATTCTATAAAAAAGTGCTAAATCCGACTCCCTAGTGTTTTTAATCATAAATTCTTTAAAAGGCTTAATACCATTTTCTATAGCTACTTCATAGTTTATCTCTTCAGCCATATATGGCTTGATAGAGTCTTCATAAGCAACTTTTGCATATGGTTCCATAATAAAAGCAGTCATTATCAATGCTAATGATATAATTACTTGAGCTGGTGGAGTTTGTTGTAAACCCATAGCTTGTCTAAGTAGTGACAACACAATAACAGTTCTAGTAAAACTAGTTACCATCAAAAGCAGTGTTGGTGCTAAAACCATCAAAGCAAGTAGTATTGCTATGTTGATTGTTTTTACAAATTGAGCTGGTTCTTCTATAGATGCAACTGATAAGTTTATCATAGGTGCGTTATCAGCTGAGAATAAAAAAGAAGCCATAATAAATAATAAAATAAAATATCTCACTCTTTACCTTAAATAAACTTTTAGATAATAGATGTTATTATAGCAGATTAATATTAAAAAAAGGGTATTTATGACAAAAACAAATTTAATTAAAAAAAGTAAATATTTTATACTAGGATCAGTGGCTGCAACACTGATATTTAGTGGTTGTGGAAACACAGAAGAGAACAAAAGCTCTACTCAAACTCAACAAGCTTCTCAACAAGTTCAAGCCGTAACACCAAAAGAAGATGTAGTAAGCCAAGTAGAACAAGCTGCAAATGATCTAGTGGCTACTAGTGAAGAAGTTATAGAAGAGGTTTCAGATGAGGCTATAGCAGCTTTAGATGAAATCACCAATCTAGCAGAAGATACTAATCAAGAGCTAAGCGAAACGGTAGATGATGTTCAAGAAAATGTAAGTGATACAGTTGAACAAAGCCAAGAAGTTGTAGAAGAGATCCAAGATCAAGTTAGTGAAGCTACAGAAACTATAGAAGAGACAAAAGAAGAGATAACAGCACAAGTTGAAGAAGCAGTTTCTAGCGTAGATGCACAAAAAGCATACTCTAAATGTATAGCTTGTCATGGTAAAAATGGTGAAAAAGTTGCTTTAGGTAAATCAAAAATCATTAAAGATATGACAAAAGAAGATTTTGTTGCTTCACTTAAAGGATATCAAGATGGCACATATGGTGGAGCTATGAAATCTATTATGGTTGGTAATGTAAAAGGTATGAGTGAAGATGAATTTAAAGCTATGGCTGATTTGATCGTTAAATAACTCTAATCTATATAAGAAGTAAGGTAAAGCTACCTTACTTCTTAAAAGATGATTACATCATCCCTGGCATACCGCCCATTCCACCCATATCAGGCATCATAGGTGCAGCTGATTTTGGCTCTTTGATATCTGTTACAGTTGCTTCTGTTGTAAGTATCAAACTAGCAACGCTTACAGCATTTTGTAATGCAACCCTTTCTACTTTAGCAGGATCTACTATACCAGCAGCAAACATATCTACATACTCACCACTAGCAGCGTTGAAACCTATGTTTTCTTCTTTTGATTTAGAAACCTCATTTACAACTACTCCACCATCAAATCCAGCATTGATAGCTATTTGTTTCATAGGTGCATAAATAGCTCTTAGGATAATATCAGCTCCAATTTGCTCATCACCTTTTAGCTCACAACTTACTTTTGCAGCAGCTTTGATAAGTGCAGCACCGCCACCTATAACAATACCCTCTTCAACAGCAGCTCTTGTAGCACTAAGAGCATCATCAACTCTATCTTTTTTCTCTTTCATCTCAGTTTCTGTTGCAGCTCCTACTTTGATAACAGCTACACCACCACTTAGTTTTGCAAGTCTTTCTTGAAGTTTTTCTTTATCATAGTCACTTGTAGTATTTTTCATTTCACCTTTGATTTGAGCTACTCTAGCTTCTACATTTTCTTTACTTCCAGCACCATTTACTATAGTAGTGTTGTCTTTATCTATAATAACTTTTGCAGCAGTTCCAAGAACCTCTATACCAGCGGCTTCTAGTGTCATACCAAGCTCTTCACTTACTACCATTCCACCTGTTAAAACTGCTATATCTTTTAGCATCTCTTTTCTTCTATCACCAAAACCAGGGGCTTTAACAGCAGCTATATTTAGGCTTCCTCTTAGTCTGTTTACTACTAGTGTTGCTAGTGCTTCACCTTCAACATCTTCAGAGATTATTAAAAGTGGTCTTGCAGTTTTATTTACTGCTTCTAGAATAGGTAACATATCTTTTAAGTTTACTATTTTTTTATCATATAGCAAAATAAAAGGATTATCAAGTTCAGCTACCATTTTATCTGCATTTGTTACAAAATATGGAGATAGATATCCTCTATCAAACTGCATACCTTCAACTACTGTTAGCTCATCATCTATACCTTTAGCCTCTTCAACAGTAATAACACCATCTTTACCAACTTTTTCCATAGCTTCAGCTATCATATTTCCTATTACAGTATCACTATTTGCTGAGATTGTAGCAACTTGAGCTATTTGTTCTTTTGTTTGAACCTCTTTTGACATAGATTTAAGCTCTTTTACTATTAATTCAGTTGCTTTATCCATACCTCTTTTGATTTGGATAGGATTAGCTCCAGCTGTTACGTTTCTAAGTCCTTCTCTTACTATAGAGTGAGCCAAAACTGTAGCTGTTGTTGTACCATCTCCAGCTTGATCAGCTGTTTTACTAGCTACTTCTTTTACTAGTTGTGCACCCATATTTTCTATAGCTTCAGGTAGTTCTATCTCTCTTGCTACACTTACACCATCTTTTGTAATTGTAGGACTTCCAAAGCTTTTTTGTAATAGTACATTTCTACCTCTTGGTCCCATAGTCACTTTTACTGCATCAGCTAGTTTTTCTACACCAACAAAAAGTTGATTTCTTGCATTATCACTAAATAATATCTCTTTTGCCATCTTTTCTCCTTATTTTATTACACCTAAAATATCTTTTTCTTCTAAAACCAAATAATCTACACCATCTATTGATATCTCAGTTCCACTATATTTACCAAATACTACCTTATTACCAACTGCAATCTCCTCTATTTTAGAGCTAATTGCTACTACTTCACCTCTTTGAGGCTTCTCTTTTGCATTATCTGGTATGATTATACCACTTGCTGTTTTGTTCTCTTCTTCTACTCTTTTTACTAAAACTCTCTCACCTAATGGTTGAAAATTCATTTTTTCTCCTTGGATAATTTATTATATCTAGCACTCATAGAAAATGAGTGCCAAAATTATAGTAAAATTTTTGTTTTTTGTCAAGATATATGAGTCCAATTGGCTCAATTGTTTCTATGTCTATATAGATAGATTTTCAAAAGCTCCAAAAGTGGAGTTTTCAAAGTATCATCAAGATTATTAAGTTCACTTTCACAAAGTTTTGCTAAATTATTTGCTTCTTCTA
Organism: Aliarcobacter butzleri; assembly: GCA_012522985.1. Classification (GTDB taxonomy): domain Bacteria; phylum Campylobacterota; class Campylobacteria; order Campylobacterales; family Arcobacteraceae; genus UBA6211. The sequence continues at coordinate 9,188 of JAAYJJ010000066.1, read as the reverse complement.
TAGCCCCATCAAGTCCTAAAAGATTGACAAATGAGTTTTTATCTTTATCGTTATTTGTAGTTTTTCCCGCTTGGCTATCATCATGCAAAATATCCAAAATATCATCTTGCACTTGAAATAATAATCCAAGATTAATCCCAAAATTATAAAGTCTATCTTGAAGCTCTTTTGTAGCATAGCATACAATAGCCCCCATCTTAAGACTAGCTGCTATTAGTTTAGCAGTTTTATGAATATGCAAAAACTTCAACTCTTCTAAAGATATAGATTTCTTTTCAAAATAACAATCAATTGCTTGACCTATTACCATACCTTCAATTCCACCATCACTACTAAGTGTTTTGATAAGATCTATTTTTACATCATGTGATAATGGTGCATTTGCTAAGATATAAAAAGCTTGAGTATTTAGCCCATCTCCTACTAAAATAGCAGTTACTTCATCAAAAGATTTATGTAGTGTAGCTCTTCCCCTTCTTAGATCTGCATTATCCATAGCTGGTAAATCATCATGTATCAAAGAGTAAGTATGAAGCATCTCTATAGCAAGTGCTACAGAAAATGAGTTTTTAATAAGCATTGGATTAAGTGCTTTTACTACACTAAGAAGCAACATAGGACGAAACCTCTTGCCTCCTGCTATAAGCATATCTTGTAAAGCTTGTTCAAAATTAGGATGAAAAGTTTTTGAGGTAGGAAGATTATTATTTAAATAATCTTCAAATTGTTCTAATGTTTTTTGCATATCTATTTATTACTAAATGGATTAAATCCACCCATCATATTCATAGCAGTCATTTTTCTATTTGTATCAGCTTGAGCTAAACAGTCATTAAAAGCCGATATTAAAAGTATCTGTAAAGAGTCTTTATCTTCTAGTAAACTATCATCTATTTGTAAATCTATTACCTCATTGTTACCATTGATAGAGACTTCTACCATACCACCACCACTTTTGGAAGTAAATACCTTATTTTCATTTTCAACTTTTGCTTGATCAGCTAAAGTTTGAGCTTGTTTCATAATATCATTAAGATTAATCTTACTTAAATCTATACCTTCAAACACTTATCTCTCCTAAATATAATCAACTATCTCTAGTATATTATTATTATCATCTACATGAACTACTATTGGTTGATAGTTTTCAAGCTCTTTTTCATCATATGTTCCATAAGCTACTACTATTATTTTATCACCTATTTGTACTTTTCTTGCAGCTGCTCCATTTAGGCACATATCTCTTTTACCTTTAGGACCTTTTATAACATATGTTGAAAATCTCTCACCATTATTGATATCTAAAATCTCAACTTTTTGTCCAACTCTAAGCTTAGAAGCTTCTAATAACTCCTCATCAATAGTAATAGAACCAACATAGTTTAAGTTTGCATCAGTAACAGTAGCTCTATGTATCTTGCTATATAACATCTCAAAAGTCATAAACACCTCTTTATTTTTTAAGTTCTATTGGTTCACCCCAATACTCTTTTGGTATTAGGTACTCTTCTACTGGACTACCACCTATTATATGTTCATCTAGTATTTTATCAATTTTTTCCTTAGTTAAACCTACATACATAAAATGCCCAGGTTCTACTAGCATAACAGGTCCCAGTGAACATCTACCCAAACAGCTTGTTCTTATAGGCTGAACTGGGCCCATGATACCTCTTTGCATCAAGCCTTGTGCCATATGTGTAAAAAGCTCTTGTGTTCCAGCATTGACACAGCTTGGTTTTGGCATCCCTGGTGGTGTACTTTGTTCACATTTAAATATATAAAATGTTGGTTGTGGAAACTGTTGTTGTACCATATATAATTCCTTTTAAACTATAAATTAAGATAATTTTTGTCTAAATTGTATAGAAATTAATATTAAGTTTTGATAAAATAAGGCAATTAAGTTCTTTAGCTAGAAAATAAGTAGAAAATTGAAACAATATAGAGCAAATTTTGAAAAAGGGGTTTTTGTCTCTTGGCACTCTCTATTAGAAAATGCCACTCTCCCCTTTCTCCAAAAATACTAATAACTATTTTATACCAATCCCTGCTCTATCATAGCATCAGCTACTTTTCTAAATCCAGCAATATTTGCTCCCAAAACTAAGTTTGTAGGCTCACCAAACTCTGCAGCAGTTGAACTAGCACTTACATATATGTTTTTCATAATCTTAGCTAGTTTTTCATCAACTTCTTCAAAAGACCAGCTAACCATAGAAGCATTTTGTGCCATCTCTAGCTGACTAGTTGCAACTCCACCAGCATTTGCTGCTTTACCAGGGCCATAGCATATTTTTGCACCTACAAAAAGCTCTATAGCTTCTGGAGTTGAAGGCATATTTGCACCCTCACTTACACACATACATCCATTTTTAAGTAGATTTTTTGCATCTTTTTCATTTAGTTCGTTTTGTGTAGCACTAGGAAATGCTGCAAAACAAGGGATAGCATATACACCATTAGTTCCCTCTTCATACTCATCTACAGGGATATATTGAGCCATAGGTTTATATGTGATATATTCACTAATTCTAAGTCTTTTTTGCTCTTTTAACTCTTTTAGTAGTGCTAAATCTATACCATTTTCATCATAAATCATACCATTTGAATCACTACAAGTTACTGGTAATGCACCTAATTGATAAAGTTTTTCTATAGTATATATAGCAACATTTCCACTACCAGAAACTACACATCTTTTGCCTTCTAAACTCTCACTTCTATCTTCAAGCATATATTGAGCAAAATAAACAGATCCATATCCAGTAGCTTGTGTTCTTCCTAGTGATCCACCCCATTTAAGTGATTTACCAGTAAAGACACCATCAAATCTATTTGCTAGTTTTTTATACATACCAAACATATAGCCTATTTCTCTTGCCCCTACTCCTATATCACCTGCTGGTACATCTGTATGAGCTCCTACATGTCTATATAATTCACTCATAAAAGCTTGACAAAATCTCATTATTTCATTGTCAGATCTTCCTTTTGGATCAAAGTCACTTCCACCTTTTCCACCACCAAGAGGTAAACCTGTAAGAGCATTTTTAAAAATCTGCTCAAATCCCAAAAACTTAATAACTCCAGCATTTACACTAGGATGAAATCTAAGTCCACCTTTAAATGGTCCAAGAGCTGAGTTAAACTCTATTCTAAAACCTTTATTTACATGTATAATACCATTGTCATCAACCCAATTGATTCTAAATAGTATTTGGCGTTCTGGTTCTACTATTCTTTCTATAATCTTATGTTGTCTATATTTTGGATACTTATCAAGTAGTGGTCTAATAGACTCCAAGATCTCTTTTGCTGATTGATAAAACTCTGTTTGAGCTGGACTTGTTCTTATAAGGTAGTCAAAAACCTCTTTTACATATGGCATAAATGCTCCTTGCATTATAGATTGCAAAATTGTAACATAATATCTTGATTTTCTATTTAAAAAAAGTATTTTTTGAGTTAATACTTACAAAAATGTAAGTATTATAATATGTTCATTACAATATTGTAATCTTTTTGGGGTATTTTTTGATCATAGATAATCTGATACTCTTCATCGCCCTTACCTAGTATCAAAATAACACTATTTTCATTGTATAACTCAATAGCCTTTTTAATAGCCTCTTTTCTATTTAGTTCAACTATTACATTTGTTTTATCTTTGATACCCTTAAGTATATCATTGGCTATTAAATCAGGATCTTCAAAGCGTGGATTATCTGATGTAACTATAATATGTTTACTATATCTACTTGCTACCTTTCCCATCAAAGGTCTTTTTTCTCTATCTCTATTGCCACCTGCACCAAAAACAGTGATAATATCATATGATGGAAAGCTTTTTAGAACCTCATCCATACCATCTGGAGTATGTGCAAAATCTATAATAATAAGTGGATTATTGGATACTATTTGCATTCTTCCACTTACTCCAGCAAAGTTTTCTACCACTTCACATATACTATCTAACTCTAACTTAGTAAGTAGATGTACACTAGCTACTGCTGCACTTAGGTTATAGATATTAAAAAGCCCCATCATAGGTGATGAAAAAGAGCATTTTTGCATAAAGTGATCCATCATCACATGGATTCCATTTTGTAAACTATATGCACTTACTTTGTATGTTGATGGATTTTCTAGCCCATAAGAGTAACAGTTTTTGATATTGTATTTGATATTTTTATCATCTTTATTAACTAGCTTCATAGACTCATCACTTAAAAATCTATTTTTAATCTCTATATACTCTTCTATAGTTTTATGAAAATCAAGATGATCTCTAGTTATATTTGTTATTACCTTTAGAGCAAAGTTTAATCCTGCTATTCTGTTTTGAGCCAAAGCATGGGAGCTAACCTCCATAACAAAATATTCACACCCCTCTTGGATAGCCTTTTGGATATGAGCATAAATATCAAGCTGCATAGGAGTAGTTAAGGAGTACTCTTCTTCTCTTTTGTCATTGATAAAAAACCCTCTTGTTCCTTGTAAGGCAACCTTATATCCAAGATCAAGCAGTATTGAGTAAATCGCTGCACTTGTTGTTGTTTTGCCATTGGTTCCTGTAATACCTATGATCTTAATAGTACTAAAATCAAAATATTTATTTAACTCATAATCATAGATAAACTCTTCACAACCCATAGCTTTAGCATCATCAACAAATCTTTTGTTTAAAGAGTTTATTACAAATATGCTATTTTTATGTGCATTTTTTGAATTATCTGTAAAGGTTTTGTTATTTATTGTTATTTGCACTACCGTTTTTCTCTTCTAGTTTTTTATATAATTCTTGAATTTTACTATCATAAGCAAAATATTCATTAAATCCATCAAGATAGCTATATGCTGAACTTCTAAAATCATTATCTATTAGTTTATTTACAAAGTCAAAAAACTCCTCTTTTGAGGTAATAGCAACTTTTGTACTAAACATAATATCCTCATACGCCTCTTTAAAAGATCCTCTAGATTTAACTAGCTCTAAAAAATCTTTATAATCAACAGCCTCTAATGACTCTACAGCTATAGTAGAAATCTCTTTTACTAGTCTTGAAATCTCTTCTATATCACCATCATAAGCTTTGATCATTGTTGTTATACTCTCTATAGCATTGTTCTTGTCTTCTTTTTTCTCTATAGTAAAATAATCAAACAACATATTTGACTTCTCTTCATTCTCACTAGCTATATCACATAACAGTATATATAGTTTAAGCTCTTCATCAAATGGATATTTTACAAGTAGTTGATTATATTTTTGCATTGCTTGAAAATATTTACCACTTAAATAAAGAGCATTTGCCTCTTCTAAAGCTTTTAAATCTTTTTTAACTAAAGCCATATTTACTTTCTTCTCCTGCATGGACATTGATCACTTCAAGCTCTGGGTGTATCCATGATTTTAACTCTTTTTCTACTATAAACTTCAATGTACTACTACTAGCAGCACAGCCTACACAGGCTCCTTGAAGTTGAACATAAACTCTTTGATCTCTTATTCCAACTATTCTTATAGCCCCACCATCTTTTGCTAACATTGGTGAGATTTTCTCTTTAATTATTTTTGCTACTGGTTCTTGTAAATCTTCATCACTAAATGGTATCATACTTTTTTCCTTTTTACTAAAAATATTCCTACAGCAGTCAAAGATAAAACAACTGCTATAGTCTCAAATATAAAGCCCAAAGTTATAGGTTCACTCATCTCATAGTCCCTTTACAACTTCATCACATCTTTGACATATATCGCCCTCATTTGCAGCTTTATATTTCCAACATCTTGGACATTTATGCTCTATGGCTTTATATATCTCAAATACCTTATCATCTACTTCAAATTTTGCTAAAACTTGGCTTGATTTTTCCTTAGAAACTCTACTTACTATAAACCAATCTTCAGCTTCAACCTGAGGTAAGGCTAAAATCTCTTCGCTATTGGTATAAAGTACTAGTTCTAAAGTATTATTTATAGTTTTTTCTTTTTTCAAAGCATCAACAACTTCAGAAAACTTTGATTTTGCTTTTAGAAGATACTCTTCGTTTATAGTTGAAGTTACGCTAGGCAAAGTATATTTTGTAAAATCAAATATATCTTTACATTCACCTTTTATAATATCAGGCGCATAATCAAGCAACTCATCAGCTGTATAGGTAAGAATTGGTGCAATTACACCCAAAAGTGATTTTGTAATCATAGCCATAGCACTTTGTGATGATGTTCTATGAAGATCATTTTTATCATCACAATACAATCTATCTTTACAAATATCAAGATATATTCCACTTAAATCTACAACTAAAAAGTGATTTAATCTATTTAGCCCTCTTGAAAAATCATAATTTCTAAAGCTATCATCTATCTCATCAAATACTTTTTTTGCTTTGTTTACTATCCAAAGATCAAGAACTCCCATTTTACTAGGATCTACTAACTCTTCAAGTCCATCTATATTTGCAAACAAAAATCTAGCAGTATTTCTTATTTTTCTATACTGTTCTGCTATTTGATTTAAGATATTATCACTTATTCTAAGATCTCCTTGATAATCACTCATAGCAACCCAAAGTCTAAGTATCTCACTTCCATATTTTTTAAGTACATCAGCAGGGGCTACTACATTGCCCTTACTTTTACTCATCTTTTCACCCTTTTCATCTACTGTAAAGCCATGAGTAAGTACTGCTTTATATGGTGCTTTTTCTCTAGCACTTAGTGAAGTAAGAAGTGAGCTTTGAAACCACCCACGATGTTGATCACTTCCTTCTAAATACATATCAGCGGGATATGATCCTGCATCATAGTTTCTACTTTGAAGTACGGCATATTGAGTGCTTCCACTATCAAACCAAACATCAAGTATATCCATAGTCTTTTCTAAATCTTCTGGATTTAGTCCACTTCCAGGGTAAAGTAGCTCTTCTATACTCATATCATACCAAGCATCACAGCCGTGTTGCTCAAATATCATAGCAACAAAGTTAAGTACTTTTTCATCAAAGATTATCTCATCTGTTTTTTTATTTCTAAAAAATGCTATAGGCACACCCCAATCTCTTTGTCTAGAGATACACCAATCAGGTCTACTTTCTATCATAGTACCTATTCTATTTTCTCCCCATGATGGGTAGAACTTAACATTTTTAATAGCTTTTAGAGCATTATTTCTTAAAGTACCATTTTGTGTACCATACTCTTTATCAACTGCTATAAACCACTGCTTTGTAGCTCTAAAAATAACAGGTTTATGAGTTCTCCAACAGTGCGGATAGGAGTGTTTTATATCACTTTTTTTAAGCAATGCATCGCCTAAAAGCTCCAAAATTCTATCATTTGCTTTGAAAACATTGACTCCAACAAACTCACTAGCATTTGGTAAAAGCCCTAATCTTACTACACTCTCATCAAATGTTCCATTATCAGCAACAGGCATAATAACATCAAGATTATATTTAAGCCCTACTACATAGTCATCTTCACCATGGCCTGGGGCTGTATGAACTGCACCACTTCCTGCTGTTGTAGTAACATGCTCACCTAATACTACTTTTGATTCTCTTTGGTTTAGTGGGTTAATAGCAATAGCGTGTTCTAGTGTTTTTGGATCTATATTAGAGACTATCTCTCCACTTATTACACCTTGCTCTTTTAAGCTACTATATAGTTCACTTGCTACTATATACTTATCACTTGTAACTACATACTCTATTTCTGGATTGAGTGCAACCCCACTATTTGCTGGTAATGTCCAAGGTGTTGTAGTCCAAATAATTAAAGAGTTTTCACTATCTCTTAACTTAAAAGAGACAAAAATCGATGGTGAAATCTTATCTTCATACTCAACTTCAGCTTCAGCCAATGCACTTCCTGCTGCCCATGACCAATAAACAGGCTTACTTCTTTGGATCAAAAGTCCTTGTTTTGCTATATTGCATAGCTCTCTATAGATATTTGCTTCAAATTTAAAATCCATAGTTAAATATGGTTTTTGCCAATCGGCTATTACACCAAGCTGTATAAACTCATCTCTTTGTATAGCTACAAATTTACTAGCATGTTCACGACAAAGCTCACGAATCTTTGATTTTGGTAACTCTTTTTTCTTTTGTCCACCTATTTTTTCTTCTACTTTTTGCTCTATTGGTAAACCATGACAATCCCATCCAGGGGTAAATCTAACAGACTTGCCATCAAAATAGTGATATTTAACTATGATATCTTTTAATATTTTATTTAAGGCATGTCCTATATGGATATTGCCATTTGCATATGGAGGTCCATCATGTAGTGTAAAACTATCATTTGCATTTGCTCTATTTTGGATTATCTTTTGATAGATATCCTCATCTTGCCACTTTTTGTATCTTGGTGGTTCGTTTTGTGGTAAATTCCCTCTCATTGGGAAACTTGTTTTTGGTAAAAGTATCGTTTCTTTATAATCCATAGTATATAATACCTTTTTAAAAATTTTGAGTTTGATTATACATAAATTTAAATTAGCAAAAGGTTAATAAATGAAAACTACTTTTACACAAGATGATATGATTAAGTTTCAAAAGAATCTAAGAAGATTAAATCATACTATTACAACAGCAGAAAGTTGCACAGGAGGAATGGTAGCTAGTCAAATTACATCTATAGGTGGAAGTAGTGATGTTTTTTATGGTGGAATTATAACATATGCCAACCATATAAAAGAGCAAGAGCTAGGAGTCAAAAGTCAAACAATCCAAGATTTTGGTGTAGTAAGTAGTGAAGTTGTAAAGGAGATGTTAATAGGAGTCTTAAAAAAGTTTCAAGCAAACTATGCAATAGCAATCAGTGGTGTTGCAGGTCCTAGTGGTGGAAGTATAGCTAAACCAGTAGGTATGGTAGTCATAGGTATAGCCGATAATATGGGCTATTTTGATATAGAAACTTATCACTTTAAAGGTAGTAGAAATGAGGTTCAAAAACAAGCAACTTTTACAAGTTTGGAAAAAATTTCACAATTTGTTCAAAAAAGCCTTGACAAATAAAAAATAAAAGAGTATAATTCCACTCCAATTTGACTTGTTAGCTCAGTCGGTAGAGCATCTCACTTTTAATGAGGGGGTCGATGGTTCGAATCCATCACAGGTCACCATGGTCGATTAGCTCAGTTGGTAGAGCGCTACCCTTACAAGGTAGATGTCGC